>JAVEEO010000125.1 GCA_030840415.1 Pseudonocardiales bacterium
TTCGGGATGAACTACCAGATCAGCATCGCCCTGGTCGCCAAGCAGGTGTTCCATCGCGGCGCCGACTCCTACGGGTTGCTGTCGACGATGCTGGCGATCGGGGCGACGCTCGGTGCGCTGGCCGCCACCACCCGGCGCACCCGCCCCACCCGGCTGTTCCTGGTCGGCGCGGCGCTGGCCTTCAGCGGTACCGAGCTGCTGGCCGGGCTGATGCCGAGCTTCGGGCTGACGGCAGTGGCGCTGATCCCGGCCGGCTTCACCATGATCACCATGGCGCAGTCGGCCAACGCGACGGTTCAGCTCGGGGTCGAGCCGACCATGCGAGGCCGGGTGATGGGCCTCTACATCCTGTGCTTCATGGGCGGGACGCCGGTCGGGGCGCCGATCGTCGGCTGGGTCGCCGAGGTGTTCGGCCCGCGCTGGGGAATGCTCGGCGGCGGGTTGATCTGCCTGGTCGCGACCCTGGTGGTGGCCGGCTACCTGTCCCGACACCGCCCCAGCGGCGCTGCCCGGGTGCGGGATCGGCTGCGGGTGCCGCACCCGTTCCCGCGGTGAGCGGCGTGCGGATCACCGACCCGGCCGATCCCCGGCTGGACGACTTCCGGGACCTGATGCGGGCCGACCGGCAGCCCGGCTCCGCCGTGGTGATCGCCGAGGGCGTCAACGTGGTGCAGCGGCTGGCCCGGTCCCGCTACCGGATCCGGGCCGTCGTCGGGGTGCCCGCCAAGCTCGAGGCGCTGGCACCGGTGCTGGCCGGTCTGGACGCTCCGGTGTACGAACTGGACAAGTGGACGCTGTCGGACGTGGTGGGCTTCCGGGTGACCCGCGGGGTGCTGGCCGCCGCCGACCGGCCGGCACCGGTCGCCGCGCAGTCGCTGATCAGCACCGGCAACCGGTTCGTGGTGCTGGAGTCGATCAACGACTACGAGAACCTCGGGGCGGTCTTTCGCAACTGCGCCGCGTTCGGCGTCGACGCCGTGCTGCTGGACCCGCGGTGCGCCGATCCGCTCTACCGGCGCAGCGTCCGGGTCTCGATGGGCCACGTGTTCGGGGTGGGGTTCGCGGTGCTCGACCAGCCGTGGCCGGCGGCGCTGGATCGGCTGCGGGAGGCCGGCGTACGGTTGCTGGCGATGACGCCGCGAGCTTCGGCCACCGCGCTGGCCGCCGTGGTGCCACCGCCCCGCTGGGCGCTGCTGCTGGGGGCCGAGGGTCCCGGACTGTCCGAGGGCGCGCTGGCCGCGGCCGACGAGTGGGTGCGGATCCCGATGGCCGACGGGGTGGACTCGCTCAACGTCGCGACCGCCGGCGCGGTGGCGCTGGCCCACCTGACCGGCTGAGCCGGTACCCGCTCCGGTCCGGCGTGTGCTCGCTGTTGAGCTGTGATCACTTTGTGTTGACACCCTCCGGGTAGCCGAGTACGGCTAGAAACGCCTATTCCTCACCTGGGGGTCCGAAGTGAAATCTCGCCTGCTCGCAGCATCGGCGGTGGTCGCCGCGACGGCCGCCACCGCACTCGTCTCGACCGGCTCGTCAGCGGCCGCCAAGCCCTCCGACCATCCGGCCTATACGAAGAAGCCGACCGCCACCGGCACCGGTGGAGCGGTCGCGTCCGCCGAGTTCAACGCGAGCAAGGCCGGCATCGAGATCCTCAAGTCCGGCGGCAATGCCATCGACGCCGCGGTCGCGGTGGCCAGCACGCTCGGAGTGACCGAGCCGTTCGTCGCCGGCCCCGGCGGCGGCGGGTTCATGATGATCTATCTGGCCAAGACCAAGCAGGTCGTTACCATCGACGGCCGCGAGACCTGCGCGGCGGCCTGCACGCCGAACCTGTTCATCGACCCGAACACCGGCAAGCCGCTGGCCTTCGAGGACGCCCGCCGTTCCGGGCTGTCGGTTGGCGTGCCGGGCATGGTCGCCACCTGGGCCAAGGCCGTGAAGGACTACGGCAAGAAGAGCCTCGGCGCGGACCTGAAGCCGGCCATCAAGGTCGCCCAGCGCGGCTTCCCGGTGACCCTGGACTTCAACCAGCAGGAGCAGAAAGCGCTGCCCGACCTGCAGAACTTCACCAGCAGCCGCAAGCTGTTCCTGACCCCGGCCGGCCAGCCGCTGCCGGTCGGCTCGCACTTCCGCAACCCCGACCTGGCCCGTACCTACCAGAAGCTGGCCAGCCACGGCGCGGACTACCTCTACGACGGCCCGCTGGGCAAGGAGATCGCTCACACGGTGCAGCACCCGCCGGTGTACTCCGGCAGCACCTTCAACGTCCGGCCGGGCATCATGACCGCGCAGGACATCGAGAACTACGTCGCCAAGCTGCGCACGCCCACCCACGTGAACTACCGGGGCCTGGACGTCTACGGTATGGCGCCGCCCTCCAGCGGCGGCCTGACCACCGGTGAGGCGCTGAACATCCTCAGCCGCTGGAACCTGTCCACCGAGCCGCGCTCGGCGGCGCTGTTCCACTACCTGGAGGCGTCCCGGCTGGCCTTCGCCGACCGCAACGCCTACATCGGCGACGCCGACTACGAGCCGGTGCCGCAGGCAGCCCTGCTGGACCCGGCGTATGCGGCCACCCGCAGCTGCCTGATCGGCAACACCGCGCTGACCTCACCGGCCGCGCCGGGCAAGCCATTCCCGCCCTACACCGGCTGCTCGGCACCGACCGCGAGCCAGAACCCGGTGCACGAGGGCACCCAGACCAACCACCTGGTGACCGCTGACAAGTGGGGCAACATCGTCAGCTACACCAACACCATCGAGCAGATCGCCGGCAGTGGCATCACCGTGCCGGGCCGTGGCTTCCTGCTGAACAACGAGATGACCGACTTCGACTTCGCCCCGTCGGCGCCGGGGGTCTACGACCCGAACCTGCCGGCGCCGGGCAAGCGGCCGCGCTCCAGCATGAACCCGACCATCGTGCTCAAGGACGGTGCGCCGTACTTCACCGTCGGCTCGCCGGGTGGCGCGACGATCATCACCACCGTGCTGCAGATCCTGGTCAACAAGATCGACTTCGGGATGAGCCTGCCGGCCGCCATCGCCGCGCCCCGGGCCAGCCAGCGCAACGGCGCGCTGACCGACGCCGAGCCCGCCTTCCTGGCCACCCCGGAGGCCGCGGAGCTGACCTCGAAGTACGGCGAGCAGTTCCGGGAGCAGACCGGGCCAGTGCTGCCGCGCGACAACTACATCGGCAACGCCACCGGCATCCAGTTCCTGCCGGGCAACCGGTTCCAGGCCGCGGCCGAGCCGGTGCGCCTCGGTGGTGGCAGCGCCCTGGTCGTCAAGCCCTAGCCGCACCCGGACGGGCCGGCGGACCCAGTTGGGTCCGCCCGTCCGTTCCGGTTTGCGGGGGCGTCTTCAGCCCAGGTACAGCCCGAACGCGTCGCTGATCGCCCTGGCCAGCGCCGGTTCCTGGTCCTCGAACAGCAGGCCGATGGTCGCCCCAACCGCGTCCCGGCGGACCGTGGTGATGTTGTCGCAGCTGACCACGCTGTCGTGGTCCAGGCCGTTGCGGGGACCGACCGGCACCTCGCTGGTCAGGCCGCGAATGGTGCTGGTGATCGGCGCGACGCTCACCCAGCCGATCAGGTGCAGGACCGAGGGCCGGGTGAGCAGCACCGCGGGCCGGGGCTTGTCCAGGCGTACCAGAACGATCGAGCGCATTCAGTCGAGGTTCGGGTGCGGCAGGTCGAGGAGCACCTCGAAGTCGGGGTAGACCACATCGGCGCCTCGCACCAGCCCCAGCAGGGTCTCCTCCTCGCGGCGATATCGCTGCGATCGCTCCAAGTAGGCGATGCCGCGCCGCACCGCATCCGCTCGGCTGACGGCGCGGCCTTCGGCCACCTCTCGATCCAGGGCGGCGAGTTCGGCATCCTGCAAACGGATCGCGATCTGGCTGGTCACCAGATCAGCCTAGCAAGGTGCATACCAATTGGTATGCGCTCTGTTCGCTGGCATCGGGCCGAACCGCATTGTGCGGCCCCAACTGCTGCACGCATCGGCGTGTTAGGCACGTTTGGGGCCGCACAATGCGTGCGTGGCCGATCAGGAGCGGCGTGCGTGGCCGATCAGCAGGGGACGGTGGAGCCGCCGTTGCTCAGGTAGGCGTCGTACACCCAGCCCTTGGCCGTCGTCCCATCGATCCGGACGTGGGTCCAGGTGTGGCCGTGGGAGTTGACCTGGTAGCAGTGGTACCAAGAGCCTGATGTCGTTGACAGTTCCGGCCGATGGGCAGTCGCCATACATGCCGGTGTGCAACGTGACCTCGCCGTTGCCCGGTCCGTCGGGAAAGCCCGAGCCGGACATGTCCTTGTCCGACCAGCCCTGGCCGCAGGTGACGGCTTCGGCCACTCCGGGGATCAGCACTACCATCACCGAAGCCAGCGCCGACCCAGCGGGTCTCGCCGCCCAGTGCAGTCGTCCATCGGCGCTGGGCGGGCCGGGGCCGCTGCCGAAGTTGTCCGCCACGATGATCGGACCACCATGCGCGGCGATGCTGCTCGCTGACAGCGAACAGTGCTCGGAAACAAATCCCCGCCCGTCAGCCTTGAGTGCTAGTGACTCAACTTTGACTCAGGCTTAAGGATGGACGATGGCCGACACGAACGAACGTTTGACCCTGCCGATGCTCCCGCTGGACGGCGTGGTGGTGTTGCCCGGGATGGTCGTCCCGGTGCCGATGTCGGACTCCGAGGCGCGCGCCGCGGTCGAGGCCGCCCAGGCGTCCGCCGGAGTATCGGGCGCGGACACCGGGCAGGCGCAGGTCCTGCTGGTGCCCCGGCTGGAGGGCAAGTACGCCGGCTTCGGCACCGTCGGGGTGATCGAGCAGGTCGGCCGGCTGCGCGGCGGCGAGCACGCCGCGGTGGTGCGCGGCACCCAGCGGGCCCGGATCGGCACCGGCACCACCGGCCCCGGCGCGGCGCTCTGGGTAGAGGTGACCGAGCTGACCGCCCCGGCCGGCGATCCGCGCGAGCTGGCCGAGCTGGCCCGTGAGTACAAGTCGGTAGCGACCACCGTCCTGCAGCAGCGGGGTGCCTTCCAGTTCATCGACACCGTGCAGTCGATGACCGACCCGGCCGCGCTGGCCGACCTGGCTGGCTACGCCGGTTACCTCACCGACGAGCAGAAGGTCTGGCTGCTGGAGACGGCCGACGTGGCCGAGCGGCTGCGCAAGTTGCTCACCTGGAGCCGCGAGCACCTGGCCGAGCTGGACGTCGCCGAGACCATCCGCAAGGACGTCGCCGAGGGCATGGACAAGCAGCAGCGCGAGTTCCTGCTGCGCCAGCAACTGGCCGCGGTCCGCAAGGAGCTGGCCGAGCTGAACGGCACCGTCGCCTCCGAGGAGCAGGACTATCGCGCCCGGGTGGAGGCAGCCGAGCTGCCGGAGAAGGTGCGCACCGCTGCCCTCGCCGAGGTCGACAAGCTGGAGCGGACCTCTGACCAGTCGCCGGAGGTGAGCTGGATCCGCACCTGGCTGGACACCGTCCTGGAGCTGCCCTGGAACACCCGCACCGAGGACGCCTACCAGATCAGTGAGGCGCGGGCGGTGCTGGACGCCGACCACGCCGGCCTGGACGACGTCAAGGAACGGATCGTGGAGTACCTGGCGGTCCGGCGGCGCCGGGCCGACCGGGGCCTCGGCGTGATCGGCGGCCGCCGCAGCGGTGCGGTGCTGGCGCTGGTCGGCCCGCCCGGGGTCGGCAAGACCTCGCTCGGCGAGTCGGTGGCCCGGGCGATGGGTCGCAACTTCGTCCGGGTGGCACTCGGCGGGGTGCGCGACGAGGCCGAGATCCGCGGCCACCGGCGCACCTACGTCGGCGCGCTGCCGGGACGGATCGTCCGGGCGATCAAGGAGTCCGGTTCGATGAACCCGGTGGTGCTGCTGGACGAGATCGACAAGCTCGGCTCGGACTACCGGGGTGACCCGACCGCGGCGCTGCTGGAGGTACTGGACCCGGCGCAGAACCACACCTTCCGCGACCACTACCTCGAGGTCGAGCTGGACCTGTCCGACGTGCTGTTCCTGGCCACCGCCAACGTGCTGGACTCGATCCCCGGGCCGTTGCTGGACCGGATGGAGCTGGTGCGGCTGGACGGTTACACCGAGGCCGAGAAGGTGACGATCGCCCGGGACCACCTGCTGCCCCGGCAGCTGGAGCGGGCCGGTCTGACCCCGGCCGAGGTGGGCTTCACCGATGAGGCGCTCAGCCGACTGGCCGCCGAGTACAGCCACGAGGCCGGAGTGCGCGACCTGGAGCGGATGATCGCCCGGGTGCTGCGCAAGATCACCGCGCGGGCGGCGCTGGCCGACGCTGCTTCGGACGAGGTGGTGACGGTGGGCGCGGAGAACCTGCGCGACTACCTTGGACGGCCCCGGCACACCCCGGAAGCCGCCGAGCGCACCGCGGTACCGGGAGTGGCGACCGGGCTGGCGGTGACCGGCGCGGGCGGTGACGTGCTGTTCGTCGAGGCGTCGCTGGCCGATGCCGGGACCGGCTCCACCGAGTTGCGGCTGACCGGCCAGCTGGGCGAGGTTATGAAGGAGTCCGCCCAGATCGCGCTGTCCTACCTGCGCTCGCACGGAGCCGCGCTGCAGGTGCCGGTGTCGCAGCTGGCCGATCGCGGAGTGCACATCCACTTCCCGGCGGGCGCGGTGCCCAAGGACGGGCCGAGCGCGGGCATCACGCTGACCACCGCGCTGGCCTCGCTGCTGTCCGGCCGGCTGGTCCGCTCGGACGTGGCGATGACCGGCGAGGTGTCACTGACCGGGCGGGTGCTGCCGATCGGCGGCTTGAAGCAGAAGCTGCTGGCCGCGCACCGGGCCGGGATCAGCATCGTGCTGATCCCGAGCCGGAACGAGCCGGACCTGGACGAGGTGCCGGCCGAGGTGCGCGAGGCGCTGACCATCCACCCGGTCAGCGACGTGCGCGAGGTGCTGGAACTGGCGCTGGAGCCGGTGGGCGGGGCGGTCAGCGAGCACATCGCCGCCTAGCGGCTAGTGGCGAAAGGGCCCGGTGGGACGGTCAAAGGACCCTCCCACCGGGCCCTGCCGCACCGGCGAGTCCCGCCACGGCGCAGCGGCATCAGCCCTCAGCCGGAGAATGGCCGCTCGCCGTAGGCGCGGAAAGCTGGCGGAGCGTGGTCTGCAGGTGCCCCGCCAGGCGGATCGCCATCTCGATCTCGACCCGCCGGATGGACACGCTTTCGACGTTGATCCCGAACGGAACGCCCAGGTCGCGGCAGAAGGTGATGAGGTCGGTGGCCGCAGCCACCGCTAGCCGGTAGGACGCTTCGAGGGTGTCCGTGGCGTGTGCGAGATCGTTCTCGATCCAGCGCGGGACGTCCACACCGAGCCAGCGCAGGAACTCCAGCGTCCGCATCGACCCGCACACCGTGAAGGTGAAGGCGATGGGTGCGGCGACCGTTCCCCGGGCGGCGCACGCGTAGTGGTAGTCGGAGACGAGGTTCTTCGCCGCATTGACGTCGTAGACGACTTGGGTCACGAAGAACCGGCAGCCGGAGTCCTGTTTCGCGAGCAGTCGCAGATGTTCATCGTCACGCCGGCGGTGCCGTTCGGGTATCGCGACGCCGCCCGTGAGCAGGCTCGGGTTGGCGTCGCGGCATAGTGTCTGCGCCTGGGCAAGCGACGTAGCCGACTGGGCCTGCCGGCTCGCCGCTCCGACGAGCACCGTCAGGACCCGCGAGGGGTCCTGCCGTTCGATCCAGGTCTGAAGTTCCGGGCGCGAGTACTTGGTGACCGCGCGGTAGACGACGACCGGGCCGTGCCAATCCGTCAGGTGGTCGGAGAGGTAGGTCGCAGGGTCGAGGGTCGGCATGAACGGGAACGGGCGTCGGGCCGGGTTTCGGGCGGTCTCGTCGGCGATGTCGTAGAGCACCAGGCCGTCCAGGTCGAGCGGTCGCAGGCGATCGAGGGTGGCCTCGGCGATCTCTCGGGCTCGATCGGCCGTGGTGCCCGAGCGCGGCGGCGTCAGCGCGAAGGTGAGGAAACCGCCGGAGCCGCCGGTGATCCGGTCGATCAGATCCATGGGAGCAGCACCGGTCAGACCAGCGAGTCCAGCCAGGCGGTGTGCAGTGCCGCATACCGGCCGTCCACCGTGGCGATCAGGTCGGCGGGAGTGCCGTCCTCGACCACCCGGCCGGCGTCGAGCACCAGCACCCGGTCCGCGATCTCCACCGTGGAGAGCCGGTGCGCGATGATCAGCGCGGTCCGCCCGTGCAGCACCGTCCGCAGCGCGCGCTGCACCGCCCGTTCGGTCGGGATGTCGAGGCTGGAGGTGGCCTCGTCCAGGATCAGCACCGCCGGATCGGCCAGGAACGCCCTGGCGAAGGCGATCAGCTGGCGCTGGCCGGCCGACAGCCGGCCCCCGCGCTTGCGGACGTCGGTGTCGAAGCCGGCCGGCAGCCGCCGGATGAACTCCTCGGCCCCCACCGCCCGGGCCGCCTCCTCGATCTCGGCCCGCGTGGCGGCCGGCCGGCCGAAGGCGATGTTGTCGGCGACCGAGCCGGAGAACAGGAAGCCGTCCTGGGTGATCATCACCACCGCGCCGCGCAGGTCGGAGTCCGACAGCTCGTCCAGCGGCACCCCGTCCAGCCGGACCCGGCCCTCGGTGGGGTCGTAGAACCGGCTGATCAGCTTGGCGATGGTGGTCTTGCCGGCCCCGGTCGCCCCGACCAGGGCCACCGTCTGGCCGCTGTCGATGCACAGGTCCAGGGCATGCAGCACGGTGCGCGGCCGCTCGGCCGTCGGGTCGTAGCTGAACTCGACCGACTCGAACCGGATCTCACCGGCCGTCGGCCGCGGCAACGGCACCGGGCTCGCCGCCTCCGGCACCTCCGGCTGCTCGGCCAGCACCAGGGCCAGCTTCTCCAGCGCCGCGGTCGCCGACTGCAGCGAGTTGAAGAAGATCGCGACGTCTTCCATCGGGCCGTAGAACTCGCGCAGGTAGAGCAGGAAGGCGGTCAGCACGCCGAGTGCCAGGCCACCCTCGGCCACCCGGTAGCCGCCGACGAACAGCACCGTCACGGTGGCCACGTTGCCGATCAGGGTGACGCCCGGGATGAAGATCGCGTGCAGGTCGAACACCGTGCGGTTGGCGTCGCGGTAGCTGGTGTTCAGCCCCTCGAAGATGGCGTCGTTGCGGGGCTCGCGCCGGAACGCCTGCACCGCCCGGATGCCGTTGAAGGTCTCGACGAACTGCACGATGAGCAGCGCCACGGTCTCGCGGGTACGCCGGAAGGCCACCGTGGAGCGGGCCGAGAACCACCGGAACAGCAGGAACAGCGGGATCATCGCGGCCAGCGCGAGCAGCGCCAGCCAGGGGTCGAGCACCAGCATCAGCACCGTGATCACCACGATGTTCAGCAGCGCGAGCAGCAGGCCGTCCAGGCTGGAGTCCAGCAGTTCGCGCAGGGTGTCGACGTCGGAGGTCAGCCGGCTGATCACCTTGCCCGAGGTGAACCGCTCGTGCCAGGACACGCTCAACCGCTGGGTGTGGTCGAAGACCCGCCGGCGCAGGTCGAACAGGATCGCCTGGCCCACCACCCCGGTCCGGCGCAGGAAGACCGCCTGCAGCAGGCCGGCCAACGCCGCGGCCGTGCCCAGTGCCGCGGTCAGCTGCAGCAGGGTCCGGTAGTTGCCGTCGATCGCGTCGGGCAGGCCGTGGTCGATGGCCATCCCGATCAACAGCGGGGCGGCCATGGTGGCGACCACCTGGCCGATCACCACGATCAGCAGGATGATGACCTGCCGGCGATAGGGCCGGATCAGCTCCAGCAGCAACTGCCGGGCCTCGGTGTCCAGGCGCGGCCGGCTCAGGGCGGCCGGGGCCGGCTCGTCCTCGGCCTCCCTGCGGTCGTAGCGGCCGTGCCACTGCCCGACCGGCACCGCCGGCGGCTGCTCCGCACCCTCGACAGCCTGCGCCGAGGTCTGGTCGAGGGCCTGTGCCGAGGCCCGCTCCAGAGCCGGGTCAGCGGCCTGCTCGCCGGACAGCTCGGTACTCATACCCTCGCCTCGTTGGCATCGAGGCACGCGTCAGGGCGGACCTCCTGCGACAGCAGGTTGCGGTAGGCCGGGTTGCTCGCCATCAGCTCGCTGTGGGTGCCGACCGCGGTGATCCGGCCGCCGTCCAGCAGCGCCACCCGGTCGGCGAGCAGCACCGTCGAGGCCCGGTGGGCCACCACCAGCGCGGTGGTCGCGCCCAGCACCCGGCGCAGCGCCCGTTCCACCTGGGCCTCGGTGTGCACGTCCAGTGCCGACAGCGGGTCGTCGAGTACCAGCACCCGGGGCCGGCCCAGCACTGCCCGGGCGAGCGCCAGCCGCTGCCGCTGGCCGCCCGACAGCGACAGGCCCTGCTCGCCGACCCGGGTTTCCAGGCCGTAGGGCAGCTCGTGGACGAAGCCAGCCTGCGCGATCTCGATCGCCTCGGCGATCTCGTCGTCGGTGGCCTCCGGGCGGCCCAGGCTGAGGTTCTCCCGGACACTGGCCGAGAACAGCGTCGCCTCCTCGAAGGCGGTGCTGACGGTCCGGCGCAGCTCCAGCAGCGACAGCTGGCCCACCCGCACGCCGTCGATCCGGACGGCACCGCCGGTGACGTCGTGCAGCCGGGAGACCAGCGAGGTAAGCACGGTCTTACCGGAGCCGGTGGGCCCGACAAGAGCCATCGTCTCGCCCGGGGCGATGTCGAGCTCGAGGTCGTGCAGGGTGTCGGCGCCGGCATCGGCGAACCGGAACGAGACGTGGTCGAACTGCAGCCGGGCCGGCCGGTTCGCCGGGCCGGCGAGCCGCGCGGGTTCGACCGGGTCGGTGATGTCACTGGCGGTGTCGAGCACCTCGAACAGCCGGGCCGACGCGGCCACCGCCTCCTCGGTGCCGGCGATCAGCCAGCCCATCGCCATCAATGGCCAGTTCAGCCGCAGTTGCAGGGTGATGAAGGCGACCAGGTCGCCCTTGCTCAGCGAGCCGTGCGCCACCGCCAGCACCCCGAAGCAGGTCACCCCGGCCAGCACCAGCTGCGGGTAGGTGCCGATGATGGTCCACAGGGTGGCCAGCGTCCGGTTCTTGCTCAGCTCGGCCTCGCGCAGCCGGCTGGCGTCGCCGGTGAAGTTGCGCAGCAGCTGCCCGCGCCGGCCGAAGGACTTGACCACCCGGATGCCCAGCACCGATTCCTCGACGCCGGTCGCCAGGTCGCCGGTCAGGTCCTGGGCCCGCCGGGCCTCGATGTTGTAGCGCCGCTCGTAGAGCCGGGTGGCGAACGCCAGCGGCAGCATCACCACGATGACGGCCAGGCCGAGCATCGGCTGGAGCCGGACCAGCAGCACCAGCACCACCACGATCACGGCCAGGTTCGCCACGATGAACACGGCCATGAAGCCGACGAACCGGCGCAGCGTGCTCAGGTCGGTGGTCACCCGTGACAGCAGCTGCCCCGACGGCCACCGGTCGTGGAAGCTGACCGGAAGGCGTTGCAGGTGCTGGTAGAAGTCCCGCCGCAGGTCGGTCTCGATGGCCAGCGACGAGATGTTCATGGCGCGCCGGCGGATGCCGAACAACACCGCCTCGAGCACCCCGAACAGCAGTGCCAGCCCGATCAGCGGGTACATCCCGGACGTGTCGTGCCGGGCGATCGGGCCGTCGATCAGGGCGGCGGTGATGATCGGCAGCACCGACTGCACCACCATGGCCAGGGTGGCGATCACCAGCATGAAGATCAGGTAGCCGCGGTAGGGACGAAGCCAGGGCCACAACCGGGCCAGGTCGCGCACGGAGGCGTGCGCGCCGGCATGGGAACCGGGCGCAGATGCGTCGTTCGCCCCGGCTGCCACGGTGATTCACCCTACGATGCGACACCGACAACGGGCCAATGCTTTTAAGCCCGGTGTGCCGGGCACAGCGACCGGATCGGCGCGGAGCCGGACCGGCTCAGTCGGACTTGTGCCGCACGCCCAGCAGGATGTCGTCCCAGGACGGCATCCGCGGCTTCTCGCCGGCCCGCCGGCCGCGCTTGGCCTGTGCATCGCCGCCGGCCGGCACGACCACCCGGACGTCGCCGAGCACCGTCTCCGAGTCCTGGTCGGCACCTTGTCCGGTATCTTGTCCGGCACCGTATCCGGCAGCCGCCTCGACCGGCACCGGCTGGACGGCCGACGGGACGTGGTCGGTCGCCGGCGCGGCGATCGGCGCCGCGAAGGCCGTCTCGCTCTCCAAAGGTCCCGTCTCCAAAGGTCCGGCCTCAAAAGATCCAGCCTCGGACGGTCCGGCCTCGAAAGCTCCGGCCTCGAAAGCTCCGGCCTCGGCGGGAGCGGATCCCTCGACCGGGGCGGCCGGTTCTTGCTCGACGGCGGCGGTCCCGCCCAGCCGCACCGGCTCTGGCGCATCCCGGACGTCGCCGGGGCGCTGGGCACGGTGGCGAGGGGTGGCCGGCCGGCCGGCGCCGACCTCGAACGGCAGCGGCGGCTCGTGCCAGGGCTGCTGGTCGAAGGCGTCCTGGTCGAACAGTTCGTCATCGACGGTGATCGGCACCGGCCGGGTGTGCGCCTTCTGCCGCCGCGACGGCGGCCGGATCGCCGGGCTGGCCTCCTGCGCGCGCGGCCCGGACCGGTTGGGATCGGGAACCGCGGTCAGCCGTGGCGGTCCGCCGGCCTCCCAATCGCCCTCCGAGGATTGAGCCGACTGGGCCGGCGGCTCGGCGACCGGCGGAGCCGGCTCCAGCAGCGCCTGCACCGGCCGGTCCGAGAGCAGGTCGGCGGCGATGTCGTCCAGGGCCGAGACCGTGCGGTTGGCCAGCGCGAACGAGAACTTCGCCAGCATGTCGCGCTGGTAGGAGCTGAACCGCGCGGTGACCGTCCAGCCGCCGTCCTCGCGGCGGAAGGCGTCCCAGTTGACCGCGGTGGGGTCGATCCCGTGCCGGGCCAGCCGGCTGTCGATCAGCTCGCCAAACGGCACCAGCAGCCCGTCGCCACCCCGCCGGGCCCGGGCCCGGCGGGCCTCGTCGGTGACCCGGAGCCGTTCCTGCAACACCGGGTAGGCAAAGCGCATGACCCGCTCCAGCGGGATGCCGGCGTCTTCGGCGACCGCCTCGGCGGTCTCGCCGGCCCGCACTCGCACCTGGATCTCGCGGGGGGTGGGGGTCGAGCTGCCGTTGTCGGCAGACGGCTCCGATGGCCGCCAGGTCGCTGCCTGCCGGTCGGTGTCGGTTCTGGCCAGGCCGCGCAGCCGGTCGTCC
This sequence comes from Pseudonocardiales bacterium, assembly GCA_030840415.1. Classification (GTDB taxonomy): domain Bacteria; phylum Actinomycetota; class Actinomycetes; order Mycobacteriales; family Jatrophihabitantaceae; genus Jatrophihabitans_A. Next base: position 13,242 of record JAVEEO010000125.1, read on the forward strand.
AGCGGCAGGGTGAACCGCTCACCCTCCAGGCTGCCCTCGTCGACCGCTTCCACGATCAGGGACGTGCCCTCGGGATCGGGACCGACCAGACGCAGCGCTCGCATGCCAGCGACGATACGGGGGCCGGCGGCTGAACGGGACTGTCCACGCCGGGGCCGGCGGCAAGAGAGCCGCCCGAATGCCCAGGGCGCCCCTCAGGTCAACCGGGGCACCAGCCAGTCGATGCAGGCCGTCAGGGCCGAGATGTCGTCGGGATCGACCGCCGGGTACATCCCGATCCGCAACTGGTTGCGGGCCAGCCCCCGGTAGGGCTCGGTGTCCACGATGCCGTTGGCGCGCAGTGCCTGGGCAAGCCGGCCGGCCGGCACCTCGGCAGCGAAGTCGATGGTGCCCACCACCGAGCTGCGGATGGCCTCCTCGGCCACGAACGGGCTGGCGAAGGCCGACGCACCCGCCCAGGAGTACAGCCGGGCCGCGGACTCGGCGCTGCGCCCGGTGCTGTAGGCCAGGCCGCCGCGCTCCAGCAGATCCTCGACCTGGTGGGCCAGCAGCCACAGGGTGGCGATCGCCGGGGTGTTGTAGGTCTGGTCCTTGGCGCTGTTCTCGACGGCGGTGGCCAGGTCCAGCGACGGTGGGATCCAGCGTCCGGACGCGCGCAGCTCGGCGGTGCGTTCCAGCGCGGCGGGGGAGAAGAAGGCGATCCACAGGCCGCCCTCGCCGGCGAAGCCCTTCTGCGGCGCGAAGTAGTAGACGTCGGTCTCGGCGATGTCGACCGGCAGGCCGGCCGCCGCCGAGGTGGCGTCCACCAGGTGCAGGGCCTCGGTGCCGGGCACCCGCCGGACGTCGAGCATCACCCCGGTCGAGGTCTCGTTCTGCGGCCAGGCGTAGGCATCGATGCCGTCCTGGTACTCGGGGTAGGCGGCCGCTCCGGGGGCGGCCTCCCGGATGCTCGGCTCGGCCAGGAACGGCGCGCCCCGGGTGACGGCGGCGAACTTCGCCGAGAACTCCCCGACGCTGACGTGCTGGCTGCGCCGGCGGATCAGGGAAAAGGCCGCCGCGTCCCAGAAGGTGGTCGAGCCGCCGTTGCCCAGCACCACCTGGTAGCCCGGGGGCAGCCGGAACAGCGTGCTCAGCCCGAACCGGATCCGCCCGACCAGGGACTTCACCGGCGGCTGGCGGTGCGAGGTGCCCAGCACCCGGCCGGCCCGCTCACCGAACCGGCGCAGGGACTCGGCCGGCACCTTGGACGGTCCGGAGCCGAACCGGCCGTCGCGGGGCAGCAGCTCGGCGGGTATCACCGGTAACGGTTCGGAGCTCACCGGCCCATCCTCCCAGGCCGCCCGGCCGGCGGTGCGCCTGCGCACGCTGGAAGCAATGCCGGCCGCCGCGGCCGGACAGAATCGGAGCCGACCCAGCACCCGGGCAGCGGGGCCGGGGCGGTGCTGGAAGGACCGACCGATGGCCGACTTCGCCATGACCATCGACGGGTCGGCGGTCGATGGCGGCGAGGGCTTCGGGGTGATCAACCCGCCCACCGCGCGGGTGTTCGCCCGGGCACCGGCCTGCAGCCCCGAACAGCTGGACCGGGCGATGGCGGCGGCTGCCCGGGCCTACTCGATCTGGAGCCGGGCCGACGGCGTCCGGCGTGCGGTGCTGCGCGAGGCGGCCACCACCGTGCTGGCCGCGGCCGGGGAGTTGGCCGCGCTGCTCACCGCCGAGCAGGGCAAGCCGCGTGCCGAGGCCGCCGCCGAGGTCCGGGCCGCCGGCGCCTGGCTGCGGTACTACGCGGACTTGGAGTTGCCCCGCGAGCGGGTCGGCGGGGATCGGCGCGACGCCGTCGAGGTGCTGCACCGGCCGCTGGGAGTGGTCGCGGCGATCACCGCGTGGACCGCCCCGATCGCGCTGGCGGCCCGGCTGATCGCACCGGCCCTGCGGGCCGGCAACACCGTGGTGCTCAAGCCGTCGCCGCACACCCCGCTGGCGACCCTGGTGCTGGGCCAGGTGCTGGCCGAGGTGCTGCCGCCGGGCGTGCTGAACGTGGTCAGCGGGCCGGACCCGCTCGGCGCCCGGCTGGTCGGCCACCGGACGCCGCGCGCGGTCGGCTTCACCGGCGCCCGGGCCACCGGCCGGCAGGTGGCGGCGGCGGCCGCCGCGGACCTGAGGCCGACCACGCTCGAGCTGGGGAGCAACGATCCGGCGATCGTGCTCGACGACGCCGACCCCGAGGAGATCGCCGACGCGCTGTTCTGGGGCGCCTTCACCAACAACGGCCAGGCATGCACGGCCATCAAGCGGGTGTACGTGGCACAGCCGCGCTACCAGGCGGTGCTGGCCGCGCTGGCCGAGCGGGCCGGGACGGTCCGGGTGGGCAACGGCAACCACCGGGCCAGCCAGCTCGGCCCGGTCGGCACCCTCGCCCGGTTCGAACGGGTCGGCGACCTGGTACGCGACGCCCTGGCCCATGGCGCGGTGGCCGTCGCAGGCGGCGCGGCGCTGAACCGGCCCGGCTACTTCTTCGCGCCGACGATCCTGGCCGGGGCGTCCGACGGCATGCGGGTGGTCGACGAGGAGCAACTGGGCCCGGTGCTGCCGGTGATCGGCTATCGCGACCTCGACGAAGCGGTGCGGCGGGCCAATGGCGCCCGCTCCGGGCTGGGCGCCTCGGTCTGGTCGGCGGACGAGGACCGGGCCGCCGCGGTCGCCGGCCGGCTGGTAGCGGCGCGGGTGTCGGTCAACAGCCATCCGGGCGTGCTCGGTCCCGGCCTGCCGGCCGGCGACCGGGTGATCGGTCGGTGCGGGCTGTGCGGCTACACCGCGCGGCAGCTGCTGATCCGGCCGTCCGGGGCGAGCCGGCCCGGGGTGGGAAATACCGAAGGTGCAGCCGGGACGCGGTGATGCGACGGTCGTGGTGAGCAGCCGACGGGCCGGACGTTGCGGCCATGCCGCGCCGGTGTGCCGCGCGACTCGTTCCTGAACCCGAGAAGAGAGTGAGAACACCTCATGACCGCGACCACGTCGGCTCCCGCCAGCGCCGTCCCGTCCGCCGCCGATCAGGCCGCCATCGCGGCGGTTCCGGCCCGGATGGTGGCAGCCTGGGCCGCCCACGACGCCGATGCCTTCGCCGAGCTGTTCACCGAGGACGGCACCCTGATGCTGCCCGGCATCTACAAGCGGGGACGCGAGGCGATCCGCGAGTACATGGCGTCGGAGTATGCCGGCGCCTACCGGGGCACCACGGTCACCGGCACCCCGATCGAGATCAAGCCGCTGCGGGCCGGCGCGGTCGCGCTGCTCACCCAGGGTGGCGTGATCCCGGCCGGCGAGAGCGAGCTGCCCTCCGAAGCCGCGATCCGGGCGTCCTGGATCCTGGTCAAGCGCAACCGCAAGTGGCTGCTCGCGGTGTATCAGAACTGCCCGCGCGACGCCGGCTGAGCAGGCGGCGCCCGCGCGCGGGCCGGCCCGGAGTCAGCTGCCGAGCACCCGGCGCAGGTAGTCGTTGCCGAACCGGCGGTCCGGGTCGTAGGCGTCACGGACCGCCAGGAACTCGTCGAACAGCGGGTAGACCGGGGCCAGGTCCTCGGCGGTGCGGTAATGCAGCTTGCCCCAGTGCGGCCGGCCGTCCACCTCACGGGCGATCGCCTCGAAGGCCGCGAAGTACTCATCGTGCTGGCGCCGGTGATACTGGTGGGCGGTGACGTAGCAGGTCGGACGGCCGAAGGCGGGCGACAGTGGGATGTTGTCCGCGGCCGTCAGCCGGACCTCGACCGGGAAGGTGATCTGCTCGCCGGAGCGCTGCAACCAGTCGTCGAGGGCGTCCAGCACGTGGGCCAGCGACGCCCGCGGCACCGCGTATTCCATCTGCCGGAATACCACCCGGTGCGCGCTGGGCACCATTCGGTAGGCCCGGTCGGTGTAACTGCGTTCGGGCAGCGCCCGGGTGGCCATCCGGTTGACCTTGCCCGTGATGTTCGGCCACGCGGCCGACAGCCGGTTCATCGCGCTGAACGCACCGCCCAGGATCTTGTCGTCGTACCAGGCGCGCAGCGGGCTCATCGGTTGCAGTGCGGTGTCGGCGGGCAGCCTGGTCTGCACCACGGTCAGCACCCGCCGGGTGTGGGGAAACCAGAGGAATTCGAAATGGTCCTGCAGCTCCAGCCGGGCGAGCACTTCGAACAGGTCCTCGTAGTCGGCCGGTGCCGCCACCGAGTGCAGGGCGAAGGCCGGTTCGCACTGCAGGGTCACCGCGGTGACGATGCCCAGCGCGCCGAGGCTCACCCGGGCCGCGGCGAACAGTTCGGGATGCTGCTCGGCCGAGCACTCCAGCAGCTGGCCGTCCGCGGTGACCAGCTGCAGGCCGCGGACCTGGCTGGCCAGCCCGCCGAAGCGCCGGCCGGTGCCGTGGGTGCCGGTGGCGATGGCTCCGGCGATGGTGGCGCTGTCGAGATTGCCCATACAGCTCAGGGACAAACCCAGGTCCCACAGCGCACGGCCGAGTTCGCGCAGCGTGGTGCCGGCCGCCACCGTCACCAGACCGGATCGCTTCTCGACCGAGATGATCCCGGTCAGGCCGGTCAGGTCCAGCATCACCCCGCGGGTGAGGGCGATGTCGGTGGCGCTGTATCCGGCGCCGACCGCCTTCACCGACAGCTCGTCGCGCGCGGCCCGGCGCACCTCGGCGACCACCTCGTCCGGCGTGACCGGATGGCACAGCCGGGCGGGGGTCACCGAGTAGGTGCCCGCCCAGTTGCGCCAGGTCGCAGAACCATGTCTCACCATGATCTCCGCGACTATAGGACCCCGGCCCACCGAGGGCGCGTTGGGCCCGGGTGTCGGCCGCCGACGGCGTGACCTGCCTAGGAATGCACGATGTTGTCCCAGCCCTCGACGTCCTTGGGGCTGCGCGGGTCCGGGCCGATGTAGCGGGCCGAGGGACGAACCAACCGGCCGGTCTTCTTCTGCTCCATGATGTGCGCGGCCCACCCGGCGGTCCGGGCGCAGCTGAACAGCGCGGGCATCATGTGCGGCGGCACCTCGGCGAAGTCCAGCGTGACCGCGGCCCAGAACTCGACGTTGGTCTCGATCGGGTGATCGGGCCGGCGCTCGCGCAGTTCGGCCAGGGCGGCCTGCTCCAGGGCCACCGCGGCGTCGTAGCGCGGCGCGTTGAGCTCCTTGCAGGTACGGCGCAGCACCCGGGCCCGCGGGTCCTCCGCGCGGTACACCCGGTGCCCGAAGCCCATCAGCCGCTCCTTGCGGTCGAGGATGTCGCTGACCACCTTGCGGGCCTCACCGGTGCGCTCGACCGCCTCGAGCATCGGCAGCACCCGCGCCGGCGCGCCGCCGTGCAACGGCCCGGACATCGCGCCGATCGCTCCGGAGATCGCGGCGGCCACGTCCGCGCCGGTCGAGGCGATCACCCGGGCGGTGAAGGTCGAGGCGTTCATACCGTGCTCGGCGGCCGAGACGAAGTAGGCGTCCACGGCGTCGACGTGCTTGGGGTCGGGCTCGCCCCGCCAGCGGGTCATGAACCGCTCGACGATGGTGCGCGACTGGTCGATGCGGGCCTGCGGAACGGCCGGTGCACCGACCCCGCGGGCGGACTGTGCGACGTAGGACAGCGCCATCACCGAGGCCCGCGCGGCCTGCTCGCGCGCCTCGTCGTCGCTGATGTCCAGCAGCGGCCGGTAGCCCCAGATCGGCGACAGCATCGCCAGCGCGGCCTGCACGTCGACCCGGACGTCGCCGGTGTGCACCGGGATCGGGAACGGCTCGGCCGGCGGCAGGCCGGGGCCGAACTTGCCGTCCACCAGCAGCGCCCACACGTTGCCGAACGTGACGTGGCCGACGAGTTCCTCGATGTCGACACCGCGGTAGCGCAGCGCGCCACCGTCCTTGTCCGGTTCGGCGATCTGGGTTTCGAACGCGATGACGCCCTCGAGGCCGGGGCTGAAATCGTCTGACATGCAACTGACTCCGATCGCTTGGTCAGTCCACCGCCGCCTGACGGGCCGGCGGGAGGCTCGCTGAGATGCGGGCGCGCTGACTATGCCCCCGACGCCTCCATTGTGACTCATCCGCGGCTGCCGGGCTGATGTGCCGTGGGTCGCCTTGGTCACCGTCGGGTTGGAACCGGCTGGAAGAATGGCCGGGTGAACCTCTCCGGCAGCGACCCCGCAGATCCGCTGGCAGGGCTGGCCAGCACCCGCCGCTCCTACCGCGCCGGTGAGTTGAGCGAGGACCTGCTGGCCCCGACCTGGTTCGAGCAGCTGCGAGCCTGGTTCGGCCAGGCGGTCGCCGACGAGCGGATCGGCGAGCCGAACGCCATGCAGGTGGCCACCGCCGGCGCCGACGGCCGGCCGGACCTGCGGACGGTGCTGGCCCGCGGCTTCGATGCCACCGGGGTGGTCTTCTACACCAACTACTCCTCGGCCAAGGGCCACCAGTTGGGTGCCAACCCGGTGGCCGCCGCCCTGTTCTCCTGGCTGCCGCTGGAGCGCCAGATCCGGCTGCGCGGGCCGGTGGCCAGGGTCGACGCGGCCGAGACCGCCCGCTACTTCGCGTCCCGGCCACGCGGGGCCCAGCTGGCAGCCTGGGCCTCGCCGCAGTCCCAGCCGATCGCGGACCGGGCCGAGCTGGAGCGGCGGCTGGCCGAGGTCACCGAGCGCTTCGGCGACGACGAGATCGCGCCGCCGCCGCACTGGGGCGGGTACCGGATCACCGTCACCGAGGCGGAGTTCTGGCAGGGCCGGGAGTTCCGGCTGCACGACCGGCTGCGCTACCGGCTGGCCGCTGCCGGACCCGACTCCGAGAGCCACTGGGTGATCGAGCGGCTCGGCCCTTGACCCCTGACAGCACGGCCAGCACCGGCAGCACCGCCGGACCGGGTGCCGAGCCCGCCGCCGGGTCGAGCGCTGAGCCGGCTGCCGAAGCGGTGGTGGAGACCCAGCCCGAGGCCGCGACCGGCTGGTTGCGCCACCACGCCATCGATACCGCTCCGCTGCGGATCGCGCCCTTCCGCCGCCAGGTGCTGGGTCAGGGCACCTCGTTCATCGGCTCGATGCTGACCGCGGTGGCGGTGCCGGTGCAGGTCTATGACCTGTCGCGCTCGTCGCTGCAGGTCGGCCTGGTGGGGCTGGTCGGCCTGGTCCCGCTGGTGGTGTTCGGCCTGTACGGCGGGGCTATCGCCGACGTGATCGACCGCCGCACGCTGCTGCTCGTCAGCTCGCTGGGCACCTGGGCGTGCACGGTCGGGTTGCTGCTGCAGACGCTGGCCGGGATCGGCAGCGTGCCGCTGATCCTGGCCCTGGTCGCGGTCCAGTCCGGCTTCTTCGCGGTCGCCTCGTCGGCCCGGGGAGCGATCATCCCCCGGATCGTGCCGGTCGAGTTGGTGCCGGCGGCCAACACCCTGACCTTCACGGTAGGCAACGTCGGGTCGGTGATCGGGCCGCTGATCGCCGGCGCGCTGGTCACTCGGCAGCACGGTTTCGGCTACGCCTACGCCGTCGACGCCGCGCTGTTCACGCTGGCGATGTACGCCGCCCTCCGGCTGCCCCGGATCCCGCCGGACGGCCAGTCGCCGCGCGCCGGGCTGCGCTCGGTGCTGGACGGGCTGGCGTTCATCTCCGGCCGTCCGGTGCTGTTGATGTCCTTCGTGGTCGACATCGTGGCGATGGTGTTCGCGATGCCCCGGGCCCTGTACCCACAGGTTGCCGCCGACCGATGGCACGGCCAGGTGGGCCCGCTGTACGCCGCGATCGCGATCGGCTCGGTGCTCGCCGGGCTCTCCGGCGGCTGGATCGGCCGGGTCCGCCGCCAGGGCGTGAGCCTGACCGGCGCGGTGGTGGTGTGGGGGCTGTGCGTGGCGGTCAGCGGGCTGGCCCACCAGCTCTGGCTCGCGGTGCTGCTGCTGGCGGTGGCCGGGGCGGCCGACCTGATCAGCGCGGTGTACCGCCAGACCATCCTGCAGACCTACGCCCCGGACCAGATGCGCGGCCGGATGCAGGGCGTCTTCGTGGTGGTGGTGGCCGGTGGCCCGCGGCTGGGGGACCTGCGGGCCGGTGCCACCGCGTCGCTGACCTCGGTCACGCTGTCCTGGGTCGGCGGCGGCCTGCTGTGCGCCGGCGGGGTGCTGGTGGCGGCCCGGTTCGTCCCGGCTTTCTGGCGCTACGACGCCCGCCAACCACCGGTCGAGGCCGAGTCGCTGGCGCCGAGTGCCTGATACCGGGGCTAGCGTGCCCGGCTGCCCGGTATCGAATACATAACGACTAGGTAGTCGGCAACACCTAAGCGCTTACCCCGCCTCTTGCCTGTATGAGGCAAACGGCAACGGCAGGTGCGTTCCGCCGGCGAGCGCAGGATCTGTCTGCCCTCGGCTCCGCCAGGCCCGAGGCGGCCGGCGCCGGCACGCCGTCACGTTCGACGGCGATATCGCGCAGCAGGCGCCCCGGTCTCACCACGCCGGCCTTCCTCCTTGCCGCGTCCGTTGCCGCCGCGGCGGCGGTCTTCGAGAACTTCTACCGGCTCTCGCGGGCACCGATCCTCGTCGACGAGGCGCTGTATACGAAGGTGTCGTGGCGGTACCTGCACTGGGATTCGCTCAGCGCCGCGCAGCGGTCCTCGGCGCTGAACAACTTCGAGCACCCGCCGCTGGCCAAGCTGCTCTTCGGCCTCGCCGAACTCGTCCGCGGCCGGCCGGATCTCGACGCCGCCCGGGCCGTCAGCGCCTCCTGCACGGTGGGTACCGCTCTGGTCCTGGGCCTCTGGCTGGGGATCGCGGTCAACCGGTGGGCAGGGCTGCTGGCGGCCAGCATGCTGGCGCTCATTCCGATGAGCGTGGCCCCGCAGGTCACCAGGTTCGGCAGGGCCGCGATGCTCGACCCGGTCGCGGAGTTCTTCATGATCGGCTCGCTCGTGCTGGGGTGGTACTGGTTCCGGCATACCGGCTGGCGGGCCTGGGCGCTGGCGCTCGCCGCGGGGATCAGCATCGGCTTGGCGAGCGCGAGCAAGGAGAACGGCTTCCTCGGCCTGGTGGTGCCGGTGGGGGTCGGCCTGGCGTGGTCGCTGCGCCCGGTGACCGCGCTGCTGGTCCGGTCGCTGCAGGCGCTCGGCGCGGCGGTGGCGGCGGCCGGCACCTTCGTGTGCTGCTACCTGCCGTTCGGCGATCCGGCCGGCCGGATCGCTTACCTGTATCACTTCCAGTCCCGGCACTCCCGCAACGGGCACCTCATCGGCTTCGACGGCCGGCTGTCCACCCACCCGCCGTGGTGGGCGAACCTGTGGTTCGCCGGCCACGGCGTCGGATCGCTGCTGAGCTGGACGATCGCGCTGACGATGCTGGCCGCTGCCGGGTTGCGCCGGGACCGGCTGGTCTGCTGGCTGCTCGCCGCGCTGGCCGGGCCGATGGCCTTTCACTGCTGGCTGGCCGGGGTGGTGCTGCCCTTCTACTGGACGCTCTGGACGCCGGCCGCGGTGGCACTCTCGGCGCTGGGCTGCTGGGAACTGGCGCGCCGGGCCGGGCGGGTGCCGGTCCCCGGCTGGGCGCCGCCGCGGGGCTGGCTGACCCGCGGCACCGCGGCCCTGGCGGCGGTCTGCGCGCTGGCGGCGATCACGGTCGCGTCGATCGGTCAGCTCGCCCGGGTCGCGCGGCTGCAGCGGGACGGCGCGGTCGCGCTGCCCGAGGTCCGCGCCCGGTTCGGCCTGGACGGCGCGGTCCTGGCGACCGGATTCCTGCGGGTCGAGGTGTCGACGTTCACGGGGCTGGCACCGGTCTACCTGCGGTTGCCCAGGGACCTGCGCGACATCGACACCGTCCTGGTCGGGCGGCCGCGCTGCAAGACCAGCCTGGACCCCGCCATCCGCGCGTTCGTGGCGGTGAACCTGCGCTCCGGTTCGCTGCGACTGGTCCGCGCCGACCGGCTGGCGAACCTATACGTGGCGAGCGGGCGGCTGCGTGCGCCGGGGCCGGCCGAGATCCGGGCGCAGCCGGCCGTGCGGATGATCACCGGCTGCTGACAGCCGGCCGACCCGGACGACCGGCCGGAACGGACGCCCGGCAGCCGCCGGCCGGGACCGGGTCGCTAGCGTCGGGTGCATGAGCTTCGGCGGTAGGCGGTTCGAGATAGCGGGCGGGAACTACCGGGCGGAGCTGACAGAAGTCGGCGCGAGCCTGGCCGGGCTCTGGTGGAACGGCTCGCCGGTCACCGTGGAGATCCCGGCCGACGGGCTGCCGCCCAAGTCGGCCGGCGCGGTGCTGCTGCCCTGGCCGAACCGGATCGCCGGCGGCCACTACCGCTTCGACGGCACCGAGCACCAGTTGCCGCTGAGTGAACCCGCCAAGGGCAATGCCAGCCATGGGCTGGTCCGGTGGGTGCGGTGGGAGCCGGCCCGGCAGGCCGGCTCGTCGGTGACGCTGCGGCACGACCTGGTACCCCAGATCGGCTATCCGTTCGAGCTGCACCTGGAGGTCAGTTACTCCCTGGACCCCGATACCGGGCTGCGGGTGGACACCGAGGTTGTCAACACCGGCCGGACGGCGGCGCCGTTCGGGGCCGGCTTCCATCCCTACCTCGACCTCGGCGGCCACGACCTCGACACCGCCGAACTGCTGGTGCCGGCGGCGGCGGTGCTGGAGACCGACGACCACCAGATCCCGACCGGCAGCTCGCCGGTGGCTGGCACCCCGTTCGACTTCCGCTCACTGCGGCCGATCGGGGAGGTGCGGCTGGACCACGGCTTCGCCGAGCTGACCGGGACGGCCGCGGTGCTGCGTACCGAGCGGCGCACGCTCGAGCTGCGCTGGGACGCCGCCTACCGCTACCTGCAGGTGTTCACGCCGCCGTTCCTCACCCCCGGCCGCAACGCGGTGGCGATCGAGCCGATGAGCTGCCCGGCCGACGCGTTCAACTCCGGCGACGGGCTGATCAGGCTGGAGCCGGGTCAGCGCTGGACCGGCAGCTGGGGCATCCGGCTGGTCTGAGCCGGTGGACTGCTCGGGTCCCCGGTCAGCCAGGGCCGGCCCGGATCCGGCGATGTACTACGTTGAAGCGCGGTTCTCAGCCCTCCGGCGGAAGGAATGCAGCCATTTCCGTACAGCTATCGGTCGACGAGGCGGTGATCTCCGCCTTTCCCGACTTCGAGATCCGGCTGGTGACGGCCACCGGCCTGCGCAACCGCGGCGAGTGGCCCGAGGTGACGGCCGCACTGGCCGCCCTGGAGGAACTCGTCGAGTCGGGCGGCTTCGCCGCGCCGACCGAGGACGAGGAGGCCATCCGCTCCTGGTTCGAGGCGTTCCGCGGCTTCGGCACCAACCCGCGGCGCGCCAGGCCGAGCGTGTACGCGCTGCTGCGCCGGCTGGCCAGTTCCGGCCGGCTGCCACGGATCACCCCCGCCGTCGACGCCTACAACCTGGTGTCGGTCAGCCACCGGGTGCCGGCCGGCGCGTTCGACCTGGACAAGGTGACCGGCCCGATCGAGATCAGGCCGGCCCGGGCGGGCGATCAGTTCATCCCCCTGGGCGAGCCGGACGAGCGGGAGGAACCGAAGCCGGGCGAGGTGGTCTACGCCGCGGGTTCGCAGGTGCTGACCCGGCACTGGAACCATCGCGACTCCGACACCACGAAGGTGGACGAGAACTCGACCTCGGTGGTCTTCCTGCTGGAGCGGGTGTCGGCGACGGACGGCCTGCCGCTGGCACTGGCCGACGGCTGCGATCAGCTCGTCGGGTTGCTCACCCCGCACGCCGACCAGGTCAGCGTGCAGGCCCTGACCCCGGCCGCCGCCTCGGCACTGCTCTAGCGGCCCGGGCTCAGCGGCGGCCCTCCCGCAGCGCCTGGTAGTCGGCCAGCGAGGCGGCCCGCTCGGCCGCGTGGTCGACGATCGGGTCCGGATAGCCGGCCGGCGGGCCGTCCGGGCCGCGCCACGGCTCGTGGATCGCGCCGGCCGCCAGCCCGGCCAGCTCCGGCACGTACCGGCGGATGTAGGCACCGTCCGGATCGAACTTCCGGCCCTGCAGGACGGGGTTGAAGATGCGGAAGTACGGCGCCGGGTCGGTTCCGGTGCCGGCCACCCACTGCCAGCTGTGGGCGTTGCTGGCCAGGTCGGCGTCGACGAGGTGCCGCATGAAGTGCCGGGCGCCGGCCGTCCACTCGACGTGCAGGTCCTTGACCAGGAACGAGGCGACGATCATCCGCACCCGGTTGTGCATCCAGCCCTCGGCCAGCAGCTGGCGCATCCCGGCGTCCACGATCGGGTACCCGGTGCGCCCCGCCGCCCAGGCGGCCAGCCGCTGCTCGCCGAGCCGGCCGGTGGCGTAGGGCAGCTCCTGCAGCTGCCGGTGGTAATACTGCCGTGCCGAGTCCGGCCGGTGGTGGAGCACGTCGGCGTAGAACTCCCGCCAGGCCAGTTCCCTGCGGTAGGTCTCGTGCCGGTCGCCGAGGTCGGCCAGCAGGGTGCGCGGATGGATGGTGCCCCATTTCAGGTGCACCGACATGTGCGAGGTGCGGTCCAGGTCCGGCCGGTTGCGGTCCTCGGCGTAGGACTCGATCCGCTCGCCGAGGAAGCCGCGCCAGGCCCGCCGGGCTGCCGGCTCGCCGACCGCGGGCAACCGCAGGCCGGCGGGCAGGTCGGGCTCGTCGGGCAGGCCGTCCGAGTGCGCCGAGAGCCAAAACGGGCGTACCGAGCGGGCCGGCTGCGGCCAGCCCCGGTCGCGCCAGGCGCGGTAGAAGGCCGAGTACACCTTGAAGTGCTCGCCGCCGCCGTTGCGCACGCTGCCCGGCGGCACCGCGTACGGCGAGCCGATCCGGAGCAGTTCGACCCCGGCCAACGCATCGGCCACCGCCTGGTCGCGGCCGGCACCGTAGGGGCCGAAGTCGTGGGCGCAGTGCACCGACTCGGCGGCAACCTCGCGGCACAGCGCCGGCAGCACGTCAGCCGGGCGGCCGTGCCGCACCACCAGGTTGCCGCCCAGCTGGGAGTCCAGCGCCCGCAATGTGCGGTACAGCACCGCCAGCCGGGGCGCACCGGACGGGCGGAGCAGGGCCGGGTCGAGCACGAACACCCCCAGCACCGCCCCGTCGTCCGCTCCGGTCGCGGCGACCAGGGCCGGGTTGTCCGACAATCGCAGGTCGCGGCGGAACCACATCACGGCAGCCACGCTCCGACGGTAGGCCACGTTTCCCCGGACCGAGAAATGTGGTGAAGTACCTGCATGGAATTGACCAAGTTCGGCCACGCCTGCGTCCGCGTCACTGACGGCGACCGGCGGCTGGCCATCGATCCGGGCGTGCTCACCGACGTCGAGCAGGCGCTCGCCGACATCGACGCGGTGCTGATCACCCACGAGCACGCCGACCATCTCGACGTGGACAAGGTGGCCGCGGCCGCCGGCCGGAACCCGGCGCTGCGGCTCTGGGCGCCGCAGGCGGTGGCCGACCAGTTGGCCGGCAATCCCGCCCTGGCCGACCGGGTGAGCGCCGTGGGGCCCGGCCAGTCCTTCATCGCCGGCGGCTTGCAGGTGCGCACCTACGGCGGCCAGCACGCGCTGATCCACTCCTCGATCCCGGTGATCTCCAACGTCGGCTACCTGGTGGGCGACGCGGTGTATCACCCGGGCGATTCGTACGTGGTACCCAACGCCGTCGTCGAGGCGGTGCTGGTACCGATCAACGCGCCGTGGTCGAAGGTGGCCGAGGCCATGGACTTCACCACCTCGGTCCGGGCGCCCCGGGCCTTCCAGATCCACGACGGGCTGCTCAACGACACCGGGAAGGGCTTCTACGAGAGCCAGCTGGGCCGGGTCGGCGAGTTCTACGGCACCACCCGCTTCCAGCACCTGGACGCCGGCGACAGCGTCACCCTATGACCAGCCCCCTGACCGAGGCCCCGAGTTCGCTGGCGGCCGCCCGCGCCCTGCTGGTCCGCCATCCGATCATCGACGGGCACAACGACCTGCCGTTCGAACTGCGGGAACTGGTCAACTACGACCTGGACGCCTACGACATCGGCCAGCGGCAGAGCCGGACCCACACCGACCTGGTGCGGCTGGCCGAGGGCGGCGTCGGCGCGCAGTTCTGGTCGGTGTTCGTGCCCGCCGGCTGGGCCCGCGAGCGGGCGGTCACGGCCACCTTCGAGCAAATCGACGTGGTGCGCCGGATCGTGGCGCGCTATCCGGACCGGACGGTGCTGGCCGACACCGCCGACGACGTCCGGCAGGCCTGGCGGCAGGGCAAGCTGGCCAGCCTGATGGGTGCCGAGGGCGGTCATTCCATCGACTGCTCGCTGGCGGTGCTGCGGGCGATGTGCAGCCTGGGCGTGAAGTACCTGACGCTGACCCACAACGACAACGTGCCCTGGGCGGACTCGGCCACCGACGAGCCGGTGCTGGGCGGGCTGAACGATTTCGGCCGCGAGGTGGTCGCCGAGCTGAACCGGCTGGGCATGCTGGTGGACCTGTCACACGTCTCGGCCGACACCATGCGCGACGCGCTGGCGGTGACCAGCGCACCGGTGATCTTCAGCCACTCCTCGGCGCGGGCGGTCTGCGACCACGTGCGCAACGTCCCGGACGACGTGCTGAGCACGCTGGCTGGCAACGGCGGCGTCTGCATGGTGACCTTCGTGCCGTACTTCGTCAGCGAGGAGTGCCGGGCCTTCGAGGCCGAAGTGAGTGCGGAGATGGCCGAGCGTGGCGAGAACCTGCGGGACTGGCAGGCCCGGATGGCGGCCGTCGCGCGCTACGAGGCCAGCGGCCGGCCGCGGCCGGCGGCGAGCATCGCCCAGGTCGCCGATCACATCGAGCACGTGCGCGAGGTCGCCGGCCTCGCGCACGTCGGCCTGGGTGGCGACTACGACGGCTGCGACCGCTTACCGGTCGGGCTCGAGGACGTCACCGGCTATCCGGCGCTGATCGCCGAACTGCTGGACCGGAAGTGGTCCGAGGCCGACCTCGCGGCACTGACCGGCCAGAACCTGCTGCGGGTGCTGGGCGACGCCCACCGGTAACGGGAGCGACCGCCGGCGGCCCTGTCGGCGGCCGCCTAACGAGCGCCGGCAAGCCTAGCGGGCCGCCGGCAGGCCTAGCGGGCGCTGGCGGCGTCGGCCCGACGCTGCTTCGCCGCGGCCCGCTTGGTGCCGGTCCGGCCCCAGGTGTTGACGATCACCACACCGGACAGCGCCACCAGGCCGCCCAGCAGCGACAGCACGGACGGCACCTCGTCGATGGTGAGCCAGGCAATCAGCACCGTGGTGGGGCCGCCGATGTAGAGGAAGCTGCCGGCCTTGGCCGCCGGGATCCGGGCCAGCACATAGGCCCAGGAGGCGTAGGCCAGCGCGGCCGGGAACACCCCGAGGAACACCACGATCCAGATCGCCGAGGCGGGCGCACCGGCGACCTCCGAGGCGGTGTGCAGCCCGAACGGCACCATCAACACGGTGCCGATCCAGACCGCGACGGTGATCACCTGGATGGGGCTGTAGCGGGTCAGCAGCGGCTTCTGGGTGATGAAGAACAGGCTGAACGCGATGGCCGCGACCAGCAGCAGCAACGAAGCCGGCTCCAGCGCCACCTTCTTGCCCTCGCCGAAGAAGATCATCAGCGCGCCGGCGAAACCGATCCCCATCCCGACGAAGGCGAGCCTGGTGACCTTCTCCTTCAGGATGAACACGGCGAAGATGGCGGTGAACAGCGGCGCGGTCTGCACCAGGAAGGCTGCCGACCCGGCCTTGATGTACTGGGAGCCGAAGTTCAGGGTGAGGTTGTAGGTGGCGACGCCGAACAGGCCGACCAGCCCGATCTGCGGCAGGTCCCGGCGCTTGGGCAGCGGCGTCCTGGTGGCCACCAGCATCCCGGCCAGCACGACCGAGGCGATCAGGTAGCGGAACAGGGCGAGCGAGCCGGGCGAGAAGTGCCGGACCGCATCCCGGACCCCGACGAAGGCCGCCGACCAGGACAGGATGCTGAACGCCGCCGCCGCGATGGCCAGCGGCGACATCGTCTCACCGAGCGATCGGCGGTTCGAGCCTGCTGCCGGAACCTCGGTTGCCGGTACGGACGGGCCGCTGGCACTGCCGGTCACGCTGGACATCAGGTGCTCCTCTCGCCGTTACCGCTGGTCTCCTCGGCCGGCTGGCCGGGTCGCACCCCGTCATAGAGCGGCTTGGCCAGGTAGGGAGCCGGCGGCGGCTGGTAGCCGGGAGCCGGGCAGTATTCCGATTCCGCTACGAAGCGCATGCGGTGAACATATCGCTCACAGAGGTCATAGACCACTTCGCTGGTAACCGTGACCAGCACCAGCGCCCCGGGATCGGCGTCGGGATCGGGTTCGGCGACCTGGGCGGTGCCGTTGACGCGTAGCCGGTACTGCTCCTCGAAGTCGATGAAGAACAGTCCCACCC
>JAVEEO010000156.1 GCA_030840415.1 Pseudonocardiales bacterium
TCCAGCCAGAAGATCTCCATGCCGCCCTCGAGGACGAACAGGGTCTCGTGCCGGCTGTGCCGGTGCCAGTTGTGGGTCTTGCCCGGCAGGTCGTGCTGGTACTCGAAACTTCCCTGCCGGGGCAGGAACTGCGCGATGCGCTCGGCGAGTGGAACTTCCGGCTCGACGGTGATGGTCGGCGATCCCATGGCTGCTCCTCTGCCCGTCACGCGTTGGGGCTGTTGGTCAACGACTGCCGCGAATGGGTCATCGGGCATCCGCGCGAGGCGTCGATGGGCTGGTTGTCGTCACCGAGGAAGTACTGGGTCCACTCCAGGTTCCCGGCCTCGCCGAAGCTGCCGAGCAGCGGAGTCTGCTCGATCGTGTCGTACTCGCGCAGCCGGCGGCGGATGACGTTGCGGGCCCGGTCCCCGGTCGGCGTGCCGGCCTTGAGGTCGTCGAAGACAAACCGCGGCTGGAAGGTGACGGTGAAGTACTCGGCGTACCGGCTGCGCCGCTGGTGATGGTGCGGGGTGTTGGCCACCACGAACAGCGGGGTGGAGTTGAACGAGAACTCCCAGGTCGATTCCTGCGGATCGTCGGAGATGCCGGTCGGCCACTCGCTGACATCGCCTGCCTGCAGTTCGGCCAGCAGGCCCCAGAAGTGCTGGCGGTACTCCTCGAGCGAGTCCACGCTGGGCTCGAAGTCGAAGAAGCACACCAACGAGGTCCGGATGCCCAGGGACGGGGCGATGGCTGTGAATTCCTTGAGCGCACTGGCCAAAGTCGCGACCCGCTGCTCCCCGGCCGGGATGAAGCTGTACCGCAAGGTGCCCTTGCGGACCGCGTCCACCCCGAAGATGCAAGGAAAGAGTGCGTCTTCGCCCAACATGCGCTCGTGGAAGAAGTTGGCCGCGAGGCGCTGCCAGTTTCCGGTCGGCTCCTCATGCGGGTGCATCAGAAGCGAAGGCTGCTCCCGGTCGGCGGAAGGCTGCTTCGAGCCCGCGAGAGGCAGGCCAGCGCTGGATGAGGACTTCATCGGGTTCGGACTCCACATCGAGTTCGTGCCGGCTTTCGGACGCACGGCAGCGCGCGCCGCACCGATCACCGGTTTTCAGGATTAGTCGGACAGGTCACGACCGCAGTCGCAACAGGGGCATCATCCTGCTTCTGCTGGATGGCCCCAACTACTAGGAAGAGGACGGGGGTACGGCAAAAATACAAGCACACTGACTGCAGTTATGCCTAATTTGTGAGAGGTGTTACAGCACGTCGCCGCTGTCGAGATTGCCCTTGCAAATGCAACTAATTACGGACAGCGCAATTGCCTCTAGACGTTGTTTTAGGACAATTCTGACCAGGCAGGAGCGTGGGTGGCAGCGCTCAGCCGGCCGGTTCGGACACCCCGAGGCGTTCGAGCAGGATCGTCCGGACGGTGGCCGCGTCGGCCTGGCCGCGGGTGGCCTTCATGACCGAGCCGACCAGTACCCCGACCGCCGGCAGCTTGCCGCCGCGGACCTTGTCGGCCACGTCGGGGTTGGCCGCGATGGCGGCGTCGGCGGCCTGGGTCAGCGCGCTGGTATCGGACACCACAGCCAGGCCGCGGTCGGCGATCACCTGCTCGACGTCGGTCCCGGACTCCAGTACCGCGTCGATCACCTGCCGGCCGAGTGCGGTGGACAGCGTGCCGGCGGCGACGAGTTCGATCACCTTGGCCACCTGCGCCGGGGTGATCGCCAGCGCCGACACCTCGACCTCGCGCGCGTTGGCCAACTGGGCGAGATAGCCCAGCCACCAGTTGCGCGCCTCGGCGGCCGGCGCGCCGGCGGCGACGGTCTCGGCGAAGGCATCCACCGCGCCAGCATTGACCAGTGACTGCAACTCGTCGGCGCTCAGGCCCAGTTCCGAGCGCAACCGGCTGCGCCGGGCGGCGGGCAGTTCGGGCAGCGCCGCGCGGATCTCGGCCACCCAGTCGGCGTCCGGCGCCACCGGAACCAGGTCGGGCTCGGGGAAGTACCGGTAGTCGGTCGCCTCCTCCTTGCTGCGCCCGGACCGGGTCTGGCCGGTGGTCTCCTGGAAGTGCCGGGTCTCCTGCTTGATCCGGCCACCGGCGTCCAGGATGGCGGCCTGCCGGATCATCTCCGAGCGCATCGCCCGCTCGACGCTGCGCAGCGAGTTGACGTTCTTGGTCTCGGTCCGGGTGCCCCACTGCGACGAGCCGACCGGTGACAGCGAGGTGTTGACGTCACAGCGCAGGCTGCCCTGCTCCATCTTGACGTCGGAGACCCCCAGCGTGCGCAGGATGTCGCGCAGTTCGGCGACGTAGGCGCGAGCCACCTCCGGAGCCAGCGCCCCGGTGCCCGCGACCGGCTTGGTGACGATCTCCACCAGCGGGATGCCGGCCCGGTTGAAGTCGACCAGCGAGTAGTCCGCGCCGTGGATCCGGCCGGTCGCGCCGCCGACGTGGGTGTTCTTGCCGGTGTCCTCCTCCAGGTGCACCCGCTCGATGCCGACCCGGAAGGTCTGGCCGTGCACCTCGACGTCGAGGTAGCCCTCGCCGCACAGCGGCTCGTCGTACTGCGAGATCTGGTAGTTCTTCGGCATGTCCGGGTAGAAGTAGTTCTTGCGGGCGAACCGACACCACGAGGCGATGGAGCAGTTCAGGGCCAGGCCGATCCGGATGGTGTACTCGATGGCGGCGGCGTTCACGACCGGCAGGGCACCAGGCATGCCCAGGCAGACCGGGCAGGTGTGGGTGTTGGGATCGGCGCCGAACTCGGTGGAGCAGCCGCAGAACATCTTGGACGCGGTGCCCAACTCGACGTGGGTCTCCAGGCCGAACACCGGCTGGTACCGGGTCAGCACGTCGTCGTAGGCGGCCTCGATCGTCGTGGTCATCGGGTAGCTCCGTCCGTTGCGGCCCCGACCGAACCCAGCCGGGGAACGCCGGCCAGGATCGGGCCGTTGGCCGCCAGGTAGGCCGCCTCGAAGGCGGCGCCCACCCGGTAGCAGCGGTCGTCGGCCATCGTGGGCGCCATGATCTGCAAACCCACCGGCAGCGCCGGCCCGGCCTCGGTGGACAGCCCGCACGGCACCGAGATCGCCGGCGTGCCGGCCAGTGACGCGGGCAGCGTGCAGAGGTCGTTGACGTACATCGCCATCGGGTCGGCGACCCGCTCGCCGATCTCGAACGCGACGAACGGCGAGGTCGGCGAGATCAGCACGTCGGCCTGGCCGAACGCGGCTGTGAAGTCGCCGGCGATCAGCGTCCGCACCTTCTGCGCCTGCCCGTAGTAGGCGTCGTAATAGCCCGAGGACAGCGCGTAGGTACCGATCATGATGCGGCGCTTCACCTCGGCGCCGAAACCCTGCTCGCGGGTCAGCGACATGACCTCCTCCAGCGAGTGGCTGCCGTCGTCGCCGACCCGCAGTCCGTAGCGCACCGCGTCGAAGCGAGCCAGGTTCGAGGAACATTCGCTGGGGGCGATCAGGTAGTAGGCGGCCAGCGCGTAGTCGAAGTGCGGGCAGGACACCTCGACGATCTCGGCTCCGAGCGATTCCAGGACGGCGACCGCCTGCCGGAACGAGGCGAGCACGCCCTCCTGGTAGCCGCCGCCGGCCCCGGTGAGCTCGCGGACGATGCCGATCCGGACGCCGGACAGGTCGGCCCGGGCACCCTCCCGGGCCGCGGTGACCACGTCCGGGCCGGGGGTGGGGATGGAGGTCGAGTCCAGCGGATCGTGCCCGGCCAGCACCTGGTGCAGCAGCGCGGTGTCCTCGACGGTCCGGCCGAACGGGCCGGCCTGGTCGAGGGAGGAGGAGAAGGCGATCAGGCCGTACCGGCTGACCGCGCCGTAGGTGGGCTTGTGGCCGACGATGCCGGTGACGGCAGCCGGCTGCCGGATCGAGCCGCCGGTGTCGGTGCCGATCGCCAGCGGCGCCTGCCGGGCGGCCACCGCCGCCGACGAGCCGCCGGACGAGCCCCCCGGCACCCGGGTCAGGTCCCAGGGGTTGCGGGTCACCTGGTAGGCGGAGTTCTCGGTGGAGGAGCCCATCGCGAACTCGTCCATGTTGGTCTTGCCGAGGATCACGATTCCGGCGTTCCGCAGGCGGGTGGTGAGCGTCGCGTCGTACGGCGGGATCCAGCCGTCGAGGATCTTGCTGCCGACGGTCGTCGGGACGCCCTTCGTGGTGAAGATGTCCTTGAGGGCGAGCGGGACTCCCGCGAGGGGCCCGAGCTTCTCGCCCGCGGCGCGCTTGTCGTCGACCGCCTTGGCCGCCTTGAGGGCGCCCTCGGTGTCGACGTGCAGGAAGGCGTGCACCTTCTCGTCGACCGCGCCGATGCGATCCAGATGCGCCTGGGTCACCTCGACGGCGGATGCCTCGCCGGACGCGATGGTCGCGGCGGTCTCGGCTGCGTTGAGCCTGGTGAGATCGGTCATCGTGATCAGTCCTCCCCCAGGATCTGCGGCACCTTGAAGCGCTGCTGCTCCTGGGCCGGGGCGCCGGACAGCGCCTCCGCCGGGGTCAGGCTCGGCCTGACCTCGTCAGGGCGCATGACATTGGTCAGCGGCAGCGGATGGGAGGTCGGCGGTACGTCCTCGCCGGCCACCTCGGAGACGCGGGCTACCGCGCCGATGATGGCGTCCAGCTGTTCGGCGAAGTGGTCGAGCTCTTCGTCCTTCAGCTCTAGACGCGACAGCCGGCCGA
>JAVEEO010000161.1 GCA_030840415.1 Pseudonocardiales bacterium
CCGGCCGGCTCCGGCGGCCCGGAGCCGGGCCTGGCCCGGCTGCTGGCCGAGATCGAGAACTCCGGGATCACCGGCTGCCTGCTGGGTGCGGGCTACCTGGACGAGCTGAGCCGCGACCCCGAGGCGCTGCGCCGGCTGGCCGCCGGCCCGCTGCGCCAGGTGGTCTGCCCCGATCCCGGCCTGACCGGTTACCTGGCCGGCCGGCTCGCCGCCGCGCTGCCGGAACTGACGCTGCACTCGGTGTACCTGCCGCCCGGAGCAGCCGGCCCGGTGGCGGCCGGCCGGCCGGCTGGGAACACCGACGCGCGGTGGGTACTGCTCGGGCGGGTGCTGCCGGGGTCCGGGGTCCGGCTGCTGGACGGCTGCGGCCGGCCGGTGCCGGCCGGCGTCCCGGGTGAGCTCTGGCTGGCGGAGGCCACGGAACCGACCGAGGTGCCGCGCCCGACCCGGGACCGGGCCCGCTGGCTGCCCGACGGAACCCTGGAGTACCTCGGCCCGGTGCCGGCGGCCGGCGGCCCGCTCGAGGAGGTGCGCCGGGCGCTGCTGTCCCAGCCGGCGGTCGGCCACGCCGTGGTGGTGCCGGGACCGGACGGCCGGCCCAGCGGCTACCTGAGCCTGCTCGAGCCGGACGACGGGATCGCCAGCAGCCGCCAGCAGTTCCTGACCGGCTACGCCAGCCGGCCGGCCGAGCGGGATCTCGATGCCAACCTCGGCGGCTGGAACAGCCCGTACACCGGCAACTACGTGCCCGCCGAGCAGATGCGCGGCTGGCTGGACGGCGCCCTGGAACTGATCGGGCAGTACCGTCCCGAGCACGTCCTGCAGATCGGCTGCGGCGCCGGCTCGCTGGCCGCGGCGCTGGCCGCGCGCGCCACCTCCTACCTCGGCGTCGAGCCGCCGGGCCGGGCGCTGCAGCAACTGCGGCGCCGGCAGCCCGAGCTGCGGCTGGTGGAGCACGCCCCCGAGGGGCTGGCCGAGCTGCCCGAACTGGCCGAGGCCCCGGACACGGTGCTGCTGCCGATCAGCCGGACCTTTCCCGACGAGCGGTACCTGCGCACGGTGCTGGCCGAGGCCGTCCGGCTGGTCCGTCCCGGCGGCCGGGTGGTGCTGCTGGACGTCCGGAACCTGGCGTTGCTGGTGCCGATGCACGCCGCGGTGCTGCTGGACAGCATGCCCGAGCAGGCGCCGGTGGCCGACCTGGTCCGGCTGGCCACCGGCCTGGCCGAGCAGGACGAGGAACTGGCGGTGGATCCGGCCCGGCTGGTCGCGTTCGCCGGCGGGCTGCCCGGTGTCACAGCGGTGTCGGTGCTGCCCAAGCCCGGCTCGCAGGTCAACGAGATCACCGCGTTCGGCTACGACGCCGTGATCGACACCGCGCCGGGTGCCACCGGCCGGCCGGTGGCACCCGACTATCGCGCGCGGCCCGAGCGGGCGATGCTGGCAGCCGCCCGCTCGGGCGCCGTGGCGAGCGTCGGCGAGCTGCGGGCACTGCGCGAGCAACAGCAGGACTGCCCGCCCGGGTCCGGCGGGCGGCTCGGCGCGGACTTCCCCGTCGAGTTCGCCGGCGGGTTCGGCGGCGAGTTCGCTGGCGAGTTCACCAATGCCCCGGCCAGCGCCCGGCTGGCCCGCACCGCCCTGCCGCGCATCCAGCGGCGGCTGCGCGAGCAGCTGCCGGACTCGCTGCTGCCCGGCTCGCTCACCGCCGTCCGGCGCTGGCCGGCCGACGGCGACGGCGTGATCGACGCGGCCCGGCTGCCCCGGCCACTGCCCTCGGCGGCGGAACTGGCACCCCGGCCGATCCCCCCGCGCACCGACACCGAACGGGCCATCGCCGAGATCTGGGCGACGGTGCTGGAGGTCGACGGCGTCGGCGTCAACCAGGACTTCTTCGCCCTGGGCGGCCACTCGCTGCTCGGCACCCAGGTCATCGACCAGGTGCAGGGCCGGTTCGGGGTGGAGCTGCCGCTGGCCAGGCTGTTCGAGTCCTCGACCGTCGCCGCGGTCGCCGACTTCGTCGACGAGCGGCTGCGCTCGGCCGACCGGCCGGGCTCGGGCCCGATCCGCCGGATCGACCGCAGCGCGGTCCGCCGGCCGGTCCGGACGGAGCCCGGCAATGGCTGAGCTGCCTAGCCCGTCCGACGACCTGGTCCAGGTGGTGCTGGACCGGGCCCGACTCGCCGGGGAGTCCACCGCGTTCGTCTTCGTCGACGGCGACGGCCAGGAGCGCTCGCTCAGCAACGCCGAGTTGGACCGCCGGTCCCGGGCGCTGGCCGCCCGGATCCAGGCCAGGGCCGGTGCCGGTGACCGGGTGCTGGTGCTGTGCGCGCCCGGCCTGGACTACATCGTGGCGTTCTTCGGCTGCCTGTACGCGGGCACCATCGCGGTGCCGGCCTACCCGCCGACCGGGCAGCGCGGCCTGGAGCGGCTGCTGCGGATCGCGCAGGACTGCTCGCCCCGGCTCGGCGTCGGTGACCGGCTGGCGCTGTCCACCTTCGACCCCGCGACCCTGCCGCCCGGCCCGCTGCGCGAACTGGACTGGCTGGCGGTCGAGGAGGCCGCCGGTGAGCCGCCGGAGCAGGGCTGGCGTCCGGTGCCGGCCGAGCAGCGGCCGATCGCCTTCCTGCAGTACACCTCCGGCTCCACCGGCGAGCCGAAGGGCGTGGTGCTCAGCCACGCCAACATCTGCCACAACGCCCGGTCGCTGTCGGCCAAGCTGGGCCTCGGCGACGGCGATGTCGGCCTCAGCTGGCTGCCGCCGTACCACGACATGGGCCTGATCGGCGGCATCCTGCAGCCGCTGCACACCGGCTTTCCGTGCGTGCTGATGTCACCACTCACCTTCGCCCAGCACCCCGCCGCCTGGCTGGAGGCGGCCGGCCGACACCGGGCCACCATCACCGCGGCGCCGAACTTCGGTTACGACGAGTGCGTACGCCGGATACCCGAGGAACTGCTGGCGGAGCTGCGGCTGGACTCGCTGCGCTACGCGCTGGTGGGGGCCGAGCCGATCCGGCCGGACACCTTGGAGCGGTTCGCGAGCAGGTTCGCCGGGTCCGGGTTCGCCGGCACCGCCTTCCACCCGTGCTACGGCCTGGCCGAGGCCACCCTGTACGTGACCGGCGCCGAGCCGGGCACCGCGCCCCGGCTGGGAGCCGGCGGGTTGGTGTCCTGCGGCAGCGGAGCCGGCGGCGACGAGGTGATCGTGGTCGATCCGCAGACCCGGCAGCCGTGCCCGGCAGGGGTGGTCGGCGAGATCTGGATCGCCGGGCCGACGGTGGCGGCCGGATACTGGGCCAACCCCGAGGCGACCGAGCGGACCTTCGGCGCCCGGCTGGCCGACACCGGCGCGGCGGCCGATGGCCGGAGCTACCTGCGCTCGGGCGACCTGGGCGTCCAGGTCGGTGGCGAGCTGTTCATCACCGGACGGATCAAGGACCTGATCGTGGTCCGCGGCCGCAACCACTACCCGCAGGACCTGGAGTACACCGCCGAGCAGGCCTGGCCCGGGCTGGCCGCCAACCGGCAGGCCGCCTTCGGCGTCGACACCGCCGACGGCGAGCAGGTGGTGCTGGTGGCCGAGACCACGCCCGCGCTGCCGCCGGACACCGACGCCGCGATCCAGGCGATCCGGCAGGCCGTGATGAGCGGGCACGGGGTGCAGGTGGCCGATGTGGTGCTGGTGCGCCGCGGCTCGGTGCCGCGCACCACCAGCGGCAAGATCCGCCGGCGAGCCTGCCGGGACCGCTACCTGGCCGGCGAGCTGAAGGTCCGCGCCGCGTTGCTGGAGCGGCCGCTGGCCTCGGTCACCGGGCCCACTCCCGGTTCGCAGACCGCTGGGCTCGAGGCCGCCGGTTCGGCCACCGGGGCTGCCGAGTCGGACACGCTGGCCGCGGCCGGGCTGGCCACGGAGTTGCTGGACCGGATCGCGGCGGTGCTGAACCTGCCGGCCGACCGGCTGCTGCCCGACGTGCCGCTGGTGGCCCAGGGCATCGACTCGCTGCGCGCGGCCGAGCTCGACGCGGTGCTGCGCGACGGCTACGGCATCGCCGGCACTCTGGACCAGTTGCTGGACGACCGGCCGCTGTCGGAACTGGTCGCGGAACTGGCCGGCGAGCTGGCCAACCAGGCGTCCGCACCGGCCGCCGCCGGCGAGCCTGCCGACGTCCCGGCCGGCCACGAGTCAGGCGGCGGTTCCCCGGCCGGCGGTTCCCCGGCCACCGACTACCCCGCCTCGCCGGCCCAGGAGCGGATGTGGATCCTCAACCGGGTCGGAGCCGGGTCGGCGTACCACATCGCCGGCGGCCTGCGCTTTCTCGGACCGGTCGATCTCGCGGCGCTGCGGCAGGCACTCGGGCAGGTGCTGCGCCGCCATCCCGCGCTGCGCACCACCTTCAGCAGCACCACCGAGCCGGCCGCCGGCGCCGCCACGCTGCGCTGCCACGTCCAGCCCTGGACGCGGCCCGAACTCGAACTGGTGGACGTCTCCGGCGAGCCGGACCCGGAGGCGGCACTGGCCCGGCACGGCGCCGCGCTGGTGGAGCAGCCGTTCGACCTCGACCGGCAGTGGCCGGTACGGGTGGCGCTGCTGCGGCTGTCGGCCGCCGAGCACGCGCTGCTGATGGTGTTCCACCACATCGCCGTCGACGGCGCGTCCATCCGGACCATCTCGGCGGAACTGGAGGCCGGTTACGAAGCCGCCGTGACCGGTGGCTCCGGCACGGCCGGTGGCTCGGACGTGCCCGCCCGGGTCGCGCCAACCGCACCCGTGGACCAGGCCACCACCGAGCGGGACGCCCGGTTCTGGAGCGAGGCGCTGCGGGAGGTGCCCGACCTGGAGCTGGCCACCGACCGGCCCCGCGGGCCGGTGCCGTCCTTCGCCGGTGGCTGGCTGCCGCTGTCCCTGCCGGCCGAGCTGACCGAGCGGGTCCGGGCCCTGGCCGAGGAATGCCACGCGACCCCGTTCATGGTGCTGCTCGGCGCCTACGCCACCCTGCTGGCCGGCTACAGCGGCCAGCGGCGGCTGGTGGTCGGGTCGCCGGTGACCCGGCGCGGCCGGGCCACCGACCGGACCGTCGGCTACCTGATCGACACGCTGCCGATCCCGCTGCGGGTGCCCGGCGAGCAGACCTTCCGCCAGGTGCTGGCAGGGGTCCGGCAGCAGTGCCTGGCCGGCTACCGGCATTCCGGGGTGCCCTTCGAACGGATCGTCGCCGAGCGGGCCGAGGCCAGCGGCGGCCGTCCGGACGCGCTGATCCGGGCGCTGCTGGCCTTCGACACCGAGACGGTCGGTCCCTGGAACCAGCGCGGCATCATCGCCACCCCGTTCGAACTGCCGGTGGCCGGCGCCCAGTGCGACCTGGCGGTCTACCTCAGCGCGGACGGCCGGGGCGGCTGCACCGGGCACCTCAGCTACGCCACCGCGCTGTTCGAACCCCAGACCGCCCGGCGGCTGGCGGCCGGCCTGGTCGAGGTGCTCCGGTGGGTGACCGAGCAGCCGGATCAACCGGTCTCGGCGGCCCGGCTGCAACCGGAGGAGGAACGGCGGCTGGTGCTGGACAGCTTCAGCGGGGCCGGGGTGCCGCCGCTGGCCGGCAGCACCGTCGCGCTGTTCGAGGAGCAGGTCGACCGGACGCCGGACGCGATCGCGATCAGCTTCGGCGACCAGCGGCTCAGCTACCGGCAACTGGACGAGCAGGCCAACCGGCTGGCCTGGCGGCTGCGGGAGTCCGGCGTCGGGCCGGAGCGGCTGGTCGGCCTGCTGCTGCAGCGCTCGCAGCGGCTGCCGGTGGCACTGCTGGCCATCCTCAAGGCCGGTGGCTGCTGCCTGGCCCTGGACCCCAGCTACCCGGCCCGCCGGCTCGGCGAGATCTGCGCCGGCGCCCGGCCGCTGGTGGTGATCACCGAGGCCGCCACCGCCGCGCTGCTGGAGCCGGTGCCCGGCGAGCCGGCGCTCGACCCGGCCAGCCGGCTGCTGAACCTGGATCGTCCGGCCGACGTTGAAGTTGCCGACGCTGACGCTGACGGCCGGCCCGCGGTGCCGGTGCTGGCGCAGCAGCCCGCCTTCGCGGTCTACACCTCCGGCTCCACCGGACGTCCCAAGGGCGTGGTGAACACCCACGCGGGACTGGCCAACCGGTTGCTCTGGGCCCGCGCCAATCTCGTTCAGCAGCCCGGTGATCCGGTACTGCACAAGACCCCGATCGGCTTCGACGTGGCCATCGGCGAGCTGCTCTGGCCGCTGGTCAGCGGGCTGCGGCTGGTGATCGCCCGGGCGGGTGGGCACCAGGAGCCGGACTACCTGGCGCGCCTGATCACCGAGGCCGGCATCCGGGTGTGCCACTTCGTGCCGACCATGCTGCGGCTGTTCCTGGCCGACCCCGCCGCGGCCGGCTGCCGGCACACCCTGCACCGGGTGCTGTGCAGCGGTGAGGAACTGGTACCGGAGCTGGTGGCCGAGTTCAGCCGCCAGCTGCCCGGCGTCGAGCTGCACAACCTGTACGGGCCGGCCGAGGCGGCCATCGAGGTGTCCGCCGCCCGGGTCGATTCCGGTGCGGACGGCCAACCCGCCGAAGCCACGTCGGGGCACACCTCGATCGGCAGGCCGCTGCCCGGCGTCCGGCTGTACGTGCTGGACGCCGCCGCCGCGGCCACCCCGATCGGCGTGCCGGGCGAGCTGCACATCGGCGGCATCGCGCTGGCCCGCGGCTACCTCGGGCAGCCGGGCCTGACGGCCGAGCGGTTCGTCCCCGACCCGTTCGGCGACTCCGGCCGGCTGTACCGGACCGGCGACCAGGCCCGCTGGCGCCCCGACGGCAGCCTGGAGTTCCTCGGCCGCACGGACAATCAGCTCAAGATCCGCGGCCAGCGGGTGGAGCCGGCCGACATCGAGGCGAGCCTGACCAGCCATCCGGCGGTGTCGGCAGCCGCCGTCCGCGCCGAGGAGGACCAGCGGCTGCTGGCCTACCTGGTCTGCACCGAGCCGGTGCCGACGCCGGCCGAGCTGCGCGAACACCTGGCCCGGCGGCTGCCCCGGTACATGGTGCCGGCCGACTTCGTCCTGCTGCCCGAGCTGCCGATCGGCCCGAACGGCAAGGTGGCCTACCGCCAGCTGAGCGCCGCCGGCCGGCTGCCGATGAGTGCCGGCGCCGGCTACCAGCCGGCCGGCAACCCGGTGGAGCAGGCGATCGCCGACATCTGGGGCGCGCTGCTCGGGGTCGGCCGGGTGGGCGTCCACGATGACTTCTACGCCCTCGGCGGCCACTCGCTGCTGGCCATCCGGATCATCACCCGGGTCCGGGAGGTGTTCGGGGTGGAGCTGGATGTCGCCGACCTGCTGCTGCACCGCCCGACCGTGGCCGGGCTGGCCGAGGTCGTCCTGCAGCGCCAGCTGGCGCAGGCCTCCGACGACGCGCTGGCCAGGGCGCTGGCCCGGGTCAGCGCGATGTCGGACGCCGAGGCGGCCGCGGCGATCGCCAGGGGATGGAGCGACGATGGAGCACCCTGACCAGGACAGCGCCCTGTACGCACCGATGTCCTTCGCCCAGCGCAGCCTGTGGCTGGCCGAGCAGCTGGACCCCGGCCACCCGACCTTCAACGTGCCGGCCGTCGTCCGGATCACCGGCGAGCTGGACGACGGCGCGCTGGAGTGGGCGCTGAACCGGGTGATCGAGCGGCACGAGACGCTGCGGACGGTGTTCGAACTGGCCGACGGCGAGCCGACCCAGGTGGTGCGGACCGAGCTGCCGGTGCGGCTGGTCAGCGAGCCGGCGGCGCCCGAGCAGCTGGCCGGGCTGATCCAGCGCGAGGTGGAGACCGTCTTCGACCTCGAGCGCGGGCCACTGGTCCGGCTGCGGCTGTTCCGGACCGGCACCGACAGCGCCGTCCTGGTGCTGGTGATGCACCACCTGGTCAGCGACGGCTGGTCGGCGGCCATCCTGTTCCACGAGCTGACCGAGCTGTACCGGGCCCGGCGCTCGGCAACGCCGGCCGACCTGGCCGAGCTGGACATCCAGTACCTGGACTTCGCGGCCTGGCAGCACGAGCAGTTGCGGGGTCCCGTCCTGGAAGAGCTGCGCCGGTACTGGACCGCGCAGCTCGGTGGCATGCCCGCGCTGCAGCTGCCCGGCGACGCCGGCCGGCCGGCCCGCCGGACGCCGCGCGGGGCAACCCTGCGGATCCGGCTGCCGCGGGAGCTGACCGACCGGATCGAGGCACTGGCGCGCCAGCAGCAGGCCAGCGCCTTCATGGTGCTGCTGGCCGCGCTGGACGTGCTGCTCTTCCGGCTGAGCGGCCAGTTCGACATCGCGGTGTCCTCGCCGGTGACCGGCCGGGAACGGCCGGAGGTCAAGGGGCTGATCGGGTACTTCGTCAACACCCTGATCCTGCGCAGCGACCTGTCCGGGGACCCGACGTTCACCGAGCTGCTGGGCCGGGTCCGCGGTACCTGCCTGGACGCCTACCGCCACCAGGACCTGCCCTTCGACGAGGTGGTCGGGCTGGTCGGCGGCCAGCGCCGCACCGGTGCCGGCCAGCCGCTGACCCGGGTCGACCTGACCTGGCAGAACCTGCCGTTCGTCAGCTGGCAGGCCGGCGACCTGCTCGTCGAGCCGCAGGACATCGACACCGGCACCACCAAGGACGACCTGGCCTTCACCTTCGTCCCGACCGCCGACGGCTACACCGGCACCCTGGAGTACTCCCAGGACCTGTTCGACGCCGACACCGCCGGCCGGCTGGCCGAGCAGTTGACCATCCTGCTGGACGGCGCCACCGCCGACCCGGACCGGCCGATCTCCCGGCTGCCGCTGCTGTCGCCGGCCGAGCGCGCCTGGCATCTCGACGGCGTCAACGACGGCTACCGCGAGCACTCCGAGCCCTGGGTGCACGAGCTGATCGCGCGGCAGGCCGGCCGCCGGCCGGCCGAGACCGCGGTGCTGTGCGGCGACCAGCGGCTGAGCTACCGGGAGCTGGACCAGCGGGCCAACGCACTCGCGCTCCGGCTGGTGGCGGCCGGCGTCGGGCCGGAGACCACGGTGGCGGTGCTGCTGCCCCGCTCGGCCAGGCTGGTGGTGGCACTGCTGGCGGTGCTCAAGTCCGGTGGCGCGTACCTGCCGCTGGATCCGGACTACCCACCGGCCAGCCTGAGCTACATCCTCGCCGACGCCGAGCCGGCCGCGCTGATCACCATCGCCGCGCTGGACGGGCTGGCAGGTTCGGCTTCTGCCGTTCGGGTGCTGCTGGACGGCCCGCCGGCGACCGCGGCCACCGGCCCGGAGGTGCCGGTGCAGGCCCGCGGCCGGTGCTACCTGAACTACACCTCGGGCTCCACCGGGCGTCCCAAGGGCGTGGTGAACGTGCACGAGGGGATGGTGAACCTCTGCCACGCGGCGATCGAGGCCTACCGGCTCACGCCGGCCGACCGGTTCGGCCAACTGGCCGCGCTGAGCTTCGACGTCCTGGTCGAGGAGGTGTTCCCGGTGCTGGTGGCCGGCGGCACCGTGGTGCTGCCGGACGGCCCGGTGCCGCTGGCCGCCGCCGAGCTGTGGGCGTTCCTGACCCGGCACCGGGTGGGGCTGATCGAGGTGACCACGTCCCGGGCGCTGACCTGGAGCGAGGCCGACCGGGCCGCCATTCCGGACTGCCTGCGGCTGATCGTGTTCGGCGGCGAGCTGACGCCCGAGTCGGTGCTGCTCGGCTGGTCCGGGTGGTCGGGCACGCTGATCAACAGCTACGGGGTGACCGAGGCCAGTTGCTCGGCGGCCATGCACAGCACCGGCCCGCGGCCCGGGCGGCCGGCGGCCGGCGCAGGCAACCCGTTGCCGATCGGCTCGCCGATGGCCTCCTGCCGGCTCTACGCGCTCGACGACTGGCTGCAGCCGGTGCCGGTCGGCGTGCCGGGCGAGCTGTACGTCGGCGGCAAGGCGGTCGCCCGCGGCTACTGGAACAAGCCCGCGCTGACCGCGCAGCGGTTCGTGCCCGATCCGTACGGCCCGCCCGGCAGCCGGCTCTACCGCACCGGTGACCGGGTACGGCGACTGCCGGACGGCGAGCTGATGTTCCTCGGCCGGGCCGACGAGCAGGTCAAGATCCGGGGTTTCCGGGTGGAGCCGTCCGAGGTCGAGACGGTGCTCGCCGAACACCCGGCGGTGGCCGGCTGCGCGGTGGTCGCGCGGCCGGACCCGAGCGGCACCCTGCGGCTGGTCGCCTTCGTGGTGCCGGTGTCGGTCGACGAGCCCCCCGACCCGGTGCGGCTGCGGGACTTCCTGTCCGGCCGGCTGCCGCGCTACCTGGTCCCGTCGGTGTTCGCCGGCATCGACCGGCTGCCCGCCTCGCCGGCCGGCAAGCTGGACCGGGCGGCGCTGCCGGCGGTCGAGATCGGGGTGCAGGGCAACACCGAGTACGTCGAGCCGCGCACCCCGCTGGAGGAGCTGGTGGCCCAGAGCTGGGCCGACCTGCTGGGGGTGCCGCGGATCGGGGCGTTCGACGACTTCTTCGAGTTCGGCGGCCACTCGCTGATCGCGATCCGGTTCGCGTCCTGGGTCCGGGCCGAGCTCGGCGTCGAACTGCCGCTGCAGGCGCTGTTCACCACCGAGGCGACGGTGGCGGTGGTCGCCGAGGTGCTGTTCGACCTGCTCAGCGCGGACGACGTCATCGGCGCGGACGCCACCGAGGCCGCGAAGCTGGTGGCCGGCTGATGGCGCCGGACCGCAGCGCTACCGGCCTTGCCGAGCGCGCCAAGCTGGAGGCGGCACTGTTGCGCCGCCGGCGCGGCACCGGCGCCATCCCGGCGTTGCCGCGCACCGGCGAGGTCCAGCGGTTCCCCGCCGGCGACAGCCAGCGGTCGATGTGGCTGCTCGACCAGGTCGACCCGTGGCCGGGTGCCCGCCACATTCCCGAGGCGGTGCGGGTGCGCGGGCCGCTGCAACTGGAGACGCTGCACCTGGCGATGAACGACCTGGTGGCCCGGCACGAGGTGTTGCGCACCAGCTTCGAGCTCTCCGGCGCCCGGCTGTGGCAGGTCGTCCGGCCGCGGCTGGAGGTGCCGCTGCGGCTGGTGGACACCACCCCGGACCGGCTGCCGGAGCTGGTACGCACCGAGGGCGAGGTGCCCTTCGACCTGGAGCGCGGGCCGCTGATCCGGCTGGTGGTGCTGCGCGCCGGGCCGCAGGACCACGTACTCCTGGTGGCGATGCACCACAGCATCGCCGACGGCCGGTCCTCGGAGGTGATGATCTCCGACCTGACCGCGCTGTACGCCGCCCGGCTGCAGAACCTGCCGGCGCAGCTGCCGGAGCTGCCGATCCAGTTCGCCGACTACGCGGTCTGGCAACAGGACCGGTTGGCCGGCCCGCACGGCGCCCGGCTGACCGAGTACTGGCAGGCCCGGCTGGCCGGGCTGCCGGCCACCCGACTGCCGGCCGACCTGGTGCCGCCACGGCAGCGCAACTGGCGGTCGGACAACTTCGTGCAGCCGTTGCCGCCCGAGCTGCCGGGTCGGGTCGCCGAGCTGGCCCGGCGCCGGCGCACCACCGGGTTCGTGGTCTACCTGGCCGGCTACCTCACCCTGCTGGCCTCGCTGTCCGGTGACCGGGACCTGGCCGTCTCGGTGCCCACGGCGGGCCGGTTGCGGCC
>JAVEEO010000179.1 GCA_030840415.1 Pseudonocardiales bacterium
CCGGCCAGTGCCTGGTAGCTGCGCCAGCTCTCCTGCTCAATCTGTACCGAGGTCAGCTCGAAGCGGCCAGCCCGACCGGCCTCGATAAGCCGGACGTGAACTTCGGCAATTGCCAGCGCATGTTCGACGAAGCGTACCGATGGTTCGCGGACACGAGTCGTGATGCCGTCACCGCTCAGGAAGCTGAGCGCCCGAACACCAGCCGGAGCAAGATGCCAGACCGAGGTCGCCGATCCGGCACCGTAGCCACCGACGCGGCGGGTCAGGCGGACAGCCAAACCACAGTCATCCAAACGACGTAACACCCGACGACAACCTCGAGCACCAGCAAGCGGAGAGGTGTGGTCGGCGAAGGACAGGCGTTCAATCTGCCCAGTGGTGAGAAAACGGTGTCGGTTGAGGGATTCAAGGATGGACGTATCCCGAGGGCTGAGGAGTCGGGTGAGTTCGACCAGACCATCCGCGCCGCGCCCCCGCGTTCGGGTAGTCATGACGACGACCCCGCAAGCAGGTATACATTCCTGCCGCCAGATAGCGCCTGGGGCAATGAACTCGGTGAACTCGAGGGTTTCTTCGAAGCGACGAACGGATACGCGAACGGTCGTCTGACCGGACGGTCTGCGACTGGGGTACGGACGGCATTCATGAGGCCGCCTTCGGTCGCCGGTTGGTCGACGGTGCCGGGTCATGGCCGACCAGCAGTTCGGTGAAGCTGGCCTCGATCTCATTCAGCGGTCGGCCGTAACGGGCACGGCTACGAGCCCGCAAGTCGCGTGGTGAGGACGTTGTCTTGCCGAGCAGCGAGGTGACGGCTGAGGCGTACGGCGTGACCTTGTTGGCCGCCATCAGGCTGGCGTAGATCTCGTGGGCACCGAGGGCGGTGAAGTCGTCGGGTGTCAGTTCGGCATGGCCCTTGGCCATAGTGGTGGCGTCTTCGTGGCCGAGCTGGAAGGCCACACGGCTGCGGGCGTTACTGAGTACGGCCGTGCGCATGGCGGTCGGCAGTTGGCCGAGGTGCTGGTGCGCCAGTGTGAAGCCGACGCCCAGGCCACGCGCTTGTGCGAGAGCGTCGGCCAGGTCGGTTGGGAGGTGTAAATAATCTTGCAGCTCGTCTATGTAGATGCTGACTGGGTGACGCTGGTTGGCTGGGACGCCAGCTCTGGCCAGTGTCGAGCGCCAGATGTCGGCCACGACCAGCGAGCCGAGCAGTCCGGCGGCTTCCGGGCCGACCAAGCCCTTGGACAGGTTGACGAGCAGGATTTTGCGTTCAGTGAAGACCTGCGACACCTGGAACTTGGGCTGGCGTTGGCCGAGCACCGCCCGGACTTGTGGCCGCAGCAGGAAGGCTCGCAGCTTGTTCATGACTGGTGCCACCACGGCCGCCCGCTCAGCTTCAGACAAAGCCTCATACCAAGCCCAGAACGGCCCGAGGGCGACCGGATCGTTCAAGTGTTGCGTGAGTGAGCGGCGGAAGCCGGTGTTGGTCAGCAGGAGCGGCAGCATGACCAAGGACGCGTCGTCGCGACGAGCCAAGGTCAGCAGGCAGGCGTGCAAGATGTCTTGCAGTCGCGGTCCCCACGAGTCGGCGTAGAGCTGGTGAAAGACGGCCAGAACACCGTCGACCACGACCGCCGGTGGCGTACCGCCTGAGCGAGCCAACGGGTTCAGGCCGACCGGTCGATTGTCAGTAGGGTCAAGAACAACCACGTCGTCCAAGCGAGTCTTGGGCATGCGAGCCAAAACATCGGTTACCAGATCGCCTTTCGGGTCGATAACCACCACGCCGCGCCCCTGCTCAATATCTTGAGTGATGAGCCGGGCGAGCAGCGTTGACTTGCCTGTTCCGGTCGGTCCGAGCACGTGCAAATGTTGCAGGCCGTCACGAGCGCCAAGCGTCAGCCAGCCGTCGAAACCAGGAGCGGTTGCCCGCCCCATGACCCGCCGATCCATAGCTGGTGCAGTGTTGGCAAGGGCGAACGCACCAGCCGTCGGTGGGAGCAAGACCGGATGTTTAGCCGGCTGTCCGGGCAACTCCCGGTCACCCAGCGGCCAGCCGGTCAACAGCAGCGATTCACTGACGCCGATGCGCAATGGCCAAAGCCACGGCGGTCGGCCATCGTTGAGCTTGGCAGCCGAATCTCGGCGTGCCCGCAATTGCACCCCCGGCGCCTCACTCGTCCGCAGCGCCCCCACCATGTCGATAAGCAGCATCCGCCGCCGGGTCGGTGAACTGGCCTTGACGCCGAGCCGGACGGTGGCTGCAAAACCGTGTTCAGCGACCTTGGCGCGTAGTGCACTGCGTTTTTCGCCGTCAAGTAGCCCACCGTTGCCGTGCCAGACGATCTGCCACCAGGGCGCAACCACCGACGAGGGGGAATGCATCGGTACGGCCAGTGGAATCCGGCGAGGGCCGAGGATGAGTTGCAGGACAAGCACTTCGTTCTTGTCGGCATGAATAAGTGCGGCCAACGTGGCGACCGTGACGGCATCGACTCGGCCACTGTCGAGCGCCCGGTGCCGCGTTGACAGCTTGAGACGTAGCGCCGTGGTGACGGGTGTGCGTGCTGGTGCGGCGAGGAGTTGGGCACCGGGCAGCAGGCCAGTCAGGAGACGACCCAGGCGGCGCAATGCCGTTGGTTCCGCGCCGACCAGATAGCGGACTGAGCCCTTCGTCGCCCGCGCCTCAAACACAATTTGAGCACTCCGCTGGTCTGCCGCGATACTTCGCAGCAACGCGACAGCTTGTTCAACCTCGAACGGCCTCGGCCAGATGATTTCCTGCCAAACGAGCCGGGAGCCTGCACCCGTCGACCCACGATTACTGCTCATCGCGGGCTCCGTCGGAGGACGCAATTTCGCCCTGGTCGTCGTCGGTGTCGGCCGGCATGACTGCATCGGCAGCATCGATCTGGGCTTGCGCTTCAGCTTCGGCCTGGGCGATGGCAATTGCGACGATGGCTCGGCTCAGTTTGCGTAGGTCAGGTGGATCACGCCGGACTGCCCGGACGGAAATCTGCCGGTCCTGGTGACCGCGACGTCCGCGTGTCTTGCGCTGATCTGCGCGGCGGTCTCTTGGTCGATTGGGTTGTTGTGGTGTGGTCATGTCATCCCTCCTTTTCTGTCGCTCGTAGGTACACAAGGCGGTCGCGTTACGGTTGAACCCGCTGCACACATGCAGCACTGGGTTTGACTTCACTATCTGCTGCATTGATGCAGCAGTCAACGACCTTTGCGGATTTCACAACACCGAACGGACTAGCGCTGCCAGGGGTGGGAGTGGCAGGAAAACCGTGGATAAAATCTGCTGACTTCGTCACAGCAACCAGCCGGGCTACCAGCCGCCTGAGCGGCTACGGAGGACAAGGATGGCGAGCCCAATGACTGCTGCGACAGCCACACAAGCCACCAAGATTGTCCAGACAGCCGCCACCAGTTGAGCGGCAATGTAGAGCGCCAGGGCGGCCACCAGCACTGACATGGCCGCGCCGACAAGCTTGTCTATCCAGCCGCGCGGGTCAGAACTGGTCATGGCCGCGCTGCTGCCTGGTGGCGTCCAACATGGCTTGCATGGCACCTTGCGAGAGCTGTTGGATGCGCTGTTCGGCGCGGAACTGCTCGTGCTGAATTCGCAGGCGCTGCTGGAACTGTCGAATCCGTTCCGCCTGGCGGTCACGCAGATCAATGAGCGCTCCGACGCACAACAAGGCAATGGCTGGCAGGACGCAGAGGAGAGAAATCCAGAGATGTGACATGACAGCTCACGCCCGCCGCAGGCTGCGGGCGGTGTCGGCTACGACCTCGCTCATGGCGATAGCCGTCAGGTCGGCGATGGCTGCCAGTCGTCCGGAGGCGTAGGGTACAGCCTGGGCGAGCTGGGTCTCGATCTGACTGAGCATGGCGACGTCTTGGAGGGCTTTGCGGCCGACGAAGGCCACGGCGTCGATGGTGGCGGCCTGAAGCTCAGCAGCAGCTTCGACACGAGCCAGTTGCACGCTGGAGACTGCGCCGATACGGGAGAGCTCGCGGCCGACCGTGCGGGAGTTTCTGGATGAAAAGGTGCTGAGACCGCCTGCTGGGCTGTAGGGCTGGATGTTGGACATGTGTGGTGCCTTCCGCTTGTGCTGCCCCGGTTGGCGGCTAACTTGATCCGCGTTTCGGGCTTAGAACAAGCCAACAGGTCGGCCTGTCCACCAGCCTGGTTGCGGGAGCGGCACAACCTGGGCACGATCCGGGTATGACGGGCGACTTTGCGGTACCGGCCTACGCTGACCTGCTTGCCGACCTCAAACGGGTGCGGGAACGAGGTCTGGGCAAGTTGCGTACCTACCGGGTTGATGCCCTACGGGCAGCCTGCATTGTTACTGACTTATCCATCACGACGGAGCAGGAACCGGCCGCTGTCGAGTCACTGTTGCGTAAGGCGATTGAGAGCCTGGGTGGCGGTGGTGAAGCCGATGCTGCCGAATACAGCCTGGGGTTGATTGGCGGCACCAAGCTCTGGCCGGCTGCGGAGCGGCGCAAGCGAGCCGCTGAGGCTTACGGCATTAGCGTCGACCGTTTCCGCAAGGCCTATGAGCTGCCGATCATGGAGCAGATTGCCGAAGGCATTTTGGCTGCCTGCCGCGAGACACATATGCGCCGGGCTCGACTGCAGCTCGAACGACGTCATCCCGCCGATTCCCGTCTCGCGGTTCAGTGGGTCGAGCGCTTCGAGGGCTACTACCGCATTTGGACGCCGGTCTGGAAGCTGGCCGCAGACATCGAGGCAACCATCGCCACCTACCGCGAACCACCGAGCGACCACCCGCCGTGGGATCCGGACAGCACCGAGGCCTACGACCCGGTCGACCAGGCGCGGGGCTACGCCCGCTATGCCCTGCACGCCTACGCTTGGTACCAACTGGAGTTACGCAAGTTCATGACCAAGCACGGTGGTCTGTGGCTACTGTCTGATGCCGCCGCTGAGCTGCAGGCGTCAGATGCGATCTACCGCATTGGTTGGCACAACCCGCTGAATGAGGAAGACGACTCCTGGCTCCGTCGCCATCTGGCCGATGCCAGGCATGAGGAACAAGATCACTTCAAGCAACTTCTGCTGAACACCAGCGCTGGCAGCGCTATCCACGATGAG
>JAVEEO010000267.1 GCA_030840415.1 Pseudonocardiales bacterium
GTGCCGCAGGCCTCGGCAGCCTGCCGGGCCAGAGCGCGGTGTTCGGCTCCGATCCGCTGCCCGAGCCGCGGCTGGTGATCGGTTCGTCGCAGGTCCGGCTGTCGGTGACGGCCGGCGCGTCCGGGGCGGTCACGCTGTTCGTCTCGCTGCACGACCTCGGCCCGGACGGCTCGGACACCCTGCCGGCCCGGCTGGTGTCGCCGATCCGGCTGGCCGGCGCGCCGGGGCAGGTTCATCTGGTGACCGCCCGGTTGCCCTGGATCGTGGCCCAGGTGCCGGCCCGGCACCGGCTCGCCGTCGAGGTGGCCACCACCGACTTCAGCTACCAGTTGCCGACCGAGCCCGCCACCTACACGGTCGCGCTCGGCGAGAGCTTCGCTGCCGGCGGCGCCACCCTCGGCGTCTCCTCGCTGCCGGTGACCGAGGTGCGCACCGGCGGTGCACGCGGCTGGCTGGTCACCGCGGGGCTGGTCCTGCTGGCCTGCCTCGCCTTCGGCTGGTGGCGGCTGCGGTCCCGGCGGCCTGGCAGTGCCGACCCGGAGTTGGCCGCGGTGCCGATCGTGGTGCAGGACCTGGCCAAGGTCTACGCCGACGGTTACCGCGCGGTCGACGGGGTGAGCTTCCGGGTCGAGCGCGGCCAGGTGCTGGGGCTGCTCGGGCCCAACGGTGCCGGCAAGACCACCACGCTGCGGGTGCTGATGGGCCTGATCCTGCCGACCGCCGGTTCGATCCGGGTGTTCGGGCAGGAGGTGGTGCCGGGTGCGGAGGTGCTGTCCAGGCTCGGGGCGTTCGTGGAGGGGCCGGGTTTCCTGCCGCACCTGAGCGGCCGGGAGAACCTGCGGCTGTTCTGGGCGGCGTCCGGCCGGCCAGCCGAGCAGGCCGAGTTCGACACGGTGCTCGAGATCGCCGGGTTGGGGGATTCGCTGGAACGCCGGGTGAAGACCTACAGCCATGGCATGCAGCAGCGGCTGGCGATCGCGCAGGCGATGCTGGGCCTGCCCGACGTGCTGGTGCTGGACGAGCCGACCAACGGCCTGGACCCGCCGCAGATCGCCGAGATGCGGGTGGTGCTGGGCCGGTACGCGGCCACCGGGCGCACGGTGATCGTGTCCTCGCACCTGCTGGCCGAGGTCGAGCAGACCTGCAGCCATGTGGTGGTGATGCACCGGGGCCGGCTGGTGGCGGCGGGCTCGGTGGCCGAGGTGGCCGGTTCCGGGTCCACCCAGCTGGCCGTCGACGACCTGGTCCGGGCGCGCGAGGTGCTGGCAGCGGCCGGCGTCGGTGCCCGGCCGGTGCCGGCCCGCCGCGCGCTGGAGGACGTCTTCCTGGACCTGATCGGAGAGCGGGTTGACTAGCGACGCGGGCAGTCCTGATCCCGGGGTCCCGGCAACCCGCCGGGGCATCCATTCCCGGCTCGCCCAGCTACCCCCGCTGGCGGCGGAACCGGGCGAATTGGGTGCGGCGGCCGGTTTCGACAGCGGGCGCACCCTGCCGCTGCGGATCGAGTTCGCCCGTCAGCTCACCCGCCGGCGCACCCAGTTGGTCGGGCTGTTCCTGCTGGTGCTGCCGATCATCATGGCGCTGGCGTTCAAGCTCGGTGGCTCGGGCAGCTCGAACCGGGATCGGCCTGCCCTGGTCGATCTGGCGACGGCCGGGGCCGGCAACTTCGCGCTGTTCACCGAATTCGCTTCGGTCGGCTTCCTGCTGGTGGTGATCGTGGCGATGTTCTGCGGCGACACCATCGCCAGCGAGGCGAGTTGGTCGTCGCTGCGCTACCTGCTGGCGATGCCGATCCCGCGGGCCCGGCTGCTGCGCCAGAAGCTGCTGGTGGCGTTGACATTCTCCTTCGGCGTCAACCTGCTGCTGCCGGCCTGGGCCTACCTGGTGGGCGGGGTGTTCTTCGGCTGGGATCCGGCCAGATCGCCGTTCGGCGGCAGCTTCAGCTACTCCGAGACCCTGCAGCGGATGCTGATCGTGGCGTTCTACGCCGCCGGCCAGGCCCTGCTGGTGGCGGCGCTGGCGTTCCTGCTGAGCGTGCTGACCGACGCCCCGCTGGCCGCCGTCGGCGGTGCCACCTTCCTGGTGGTGGTGTCCAACATCCTGGACTCGATCACCGCGCTCGACCCGTACCGGGTGGTGCTGCCGACCCACTTCCAGTACTCCTGGCTGGACGCGCTCACGCCGGTGATCGGCTGGGACGACATGATCCGCGGCTGCGCGCTGTCGGCGATCTACAGCGCGGTGTTCCTCACCGCGGCCTGGACCCGGTTCGCGGCTAAGGACATCACCAGCTGACCGGCCATCACCAGCTGACGGGCCATCAGCAGCTGGCGGCCCTTCACTAGCTGACAGGACATCACCAACTAGCGGCCCATCACCAGCGGGGCGGCCGGCGGTCCATCAGCACCTGACCCGCTTCACCGGTGCACAGCTCAGGTTGGCGGTGGATCAGTTGACCGCCCCACCATCGGAGCACCAGCTGGCCGGACGTTGCGCTGTGGCTTCTGCTCCGGGTCGACCCAGGCCGGTGGCACGAACCACGGCACGTCGCCGGCCATGGTGATGCTCCAACCACCGGTGTCGATGCGATCGTGGTGGAAGTCGCACAGCAAGCAGAGATTGTCCAGATCGGTAGCACCGCCGTGCCGCCAGGCTGTGATGTGGTGTTTCTCGGTCCACTCCGGTGGATCGGCACAGCCCGGGAAAGCGCAGCCCTGGTCGCGGGCGATCAGCGCGAGGGTTTGTTTGTCGGTGGCGGTGCGTCGGGTGGTGCCGTAATTGAGGATTCCGCCGGTGCTGTTGTGCACGATCCAACCGATTGCTGCCTGGTCGGCCAGCCGCAGGGCCTGGTCGACGCTGAGTTTCTGTCCGTAGCTGGTGTGCGCCAGGCCGGTGCCGGTCTCGAACTGGTCGGCGGTCATGGTGATGAGCACGGTGGCCGGGATTCCGCCGCTGGCGGGCAGTTCTCCGGCACGTAGGGCCAGCTTCAGCACCGAGCGGAAGGCGTCGTGCAGTCGCTGCCCGGCGCTGCGCTCATCCCGGTCGCCTGCGGTGGACGGTTTGGGGGCAGCCAGGGCGTGCAGCACGGTCATTGCCAGCGCGGCGGTTTCCGGATCGAGGTCAGCGGTCAGCCGGTGCATTCCGTCCTCGCCCGGGACACAGCTCAGGAACCGGCGGTGTTGGTGGCTCTGCTCGTCGGCGAGCCGACCGTCCGGGTCCAGGGTGTCGATCAGCTGTCGGGCGATCCCGGTAAGGATCGTCGCGTTGAAGGTGCGTGCCTGTTCGACGAGGAAGGCTTCCGCCTCGGTCTGGTCCGGCACCGGCAAGCGCGCGGCCCGTAGCCGGTCCATCGTCCGGATGATGACCTCGGCGTGCTTGGCGGTGATCGTACCCGCCGCGCGGGCTGCGGCGGTGGCCGGCAGCAGAGGGGGCAGCCGGTCCCCGGTCAGGGTGCTGCGGGGTGCCAGTTCGCGGGCTTGCCGCACTCGAGCTGCGCTTTCGGTTGGAGACAGGTTCAACAACCCGGACAGCAACTGGGCGGGCCCACGCAGCACCAACCGGCCGGGTAGGTTCCGGGCCTCCAGCTCCGCGATCAGCGTTGCGTCCAGGGCCTCCAACTGCCGCCGAGCCCGCTCGGCAACCCGGACCACCTCCAGCAGTTGCTCATCGGCCAGCGACGACAACGGGCAGCTGGCAATCTCGGCGACGGCGGCCAGCAAGCCCGAGGCGGCCAGCACAGCCGCACCCATATCCATCGCTGCCGTCATACATCAGACACTAGAACAAGGGTCTGACAAAACTGCCCTGTTGCAAGTTCATCCGACGATCATGAGGTAGTGGACCGTGAGGCGATTCAGCGTGCTAGCAGATCGAGCAGAGTGGGGTTGCTCAGGTTGCTACGCATAAGGCGGTCCCCGAGGTAACAGGAAGCTGCCCGAGGTGCGGCAGGAACGACCTCAACCGGCCAAGCCAGCGATTCCACCGATGAGCAGCGCGACGCCGAAGGCGGCGATGACCCCGAAGATGATCCGATTCTGTATCAACAATCGAGGCCAGCGATCCACCGTCATGCTCCGCCGGGTCGCAGGCATGACGTCGTCGATGAAATCGGTGTAGCGCCCGGCCCAGCCTCGCCAGTTCAGCGCCACCGCTGCTCCGACGCTCAGCAGAACGGCGCCGAGGAGCACATCGAGCAGCCCGCCG
>JAVEEO010000269.1 GCA_030840415.1 Pseudonocardiales bacterium
CCGGCCGAGCGCGATCCGGACGCCGGCCGTGAGCGGGTTCTGGCCGGTGGCCAGGTGGCCGAGCAGCGGGATGAGATCGCCACCCGGCCGGCCGTTGATCTCGATCACCACCGGGCCGAACGAGCTCAACCGGATCTCGGAGTGGGTGAGCCCGTTGGCCAGGCCCAGGGCCGAGTGCGCCCGCTGCAGGACCGACCTGATCTCCTCCGAGCGCAGCAACTCGTCGTTGGCGTCCACGGCGTGGCCGACCTCTTCGAAGTACGGCGGGAACCCCAGGCCCTTGCGGGCGATGAACTGCGGGGTGTACTCGCCGTCGCAGCAGTAGCCGTCGATGCTGATCTCCGGGCCGTCGACGAAGCTCTCGATCAGCACGTCGTACTCGAAGGTCGGCGTTCCGTGGTAGTGGGCCGCCTTGGCGGCGGCATAGCCGGTGGCCAACTCGTCCGCGTCGTGCACCATCACCACGCCGAGGCTGGAGCCGAGCGCCCGTGGCTTGACGACCAGCGGATAGCCCACCTGCTCGGCGGCCGCGGCGGCCCCGGCCAGGTCGGCCACCGGGATGCTCTGTGGCTGCGGCACCCCGGACTCGCGGAACAGCCGCCGGGAGATGGACTTGTCCCGGGCCGCGGTGGCGGCCGCGGGGGAGAAGCCCGGCACTCCGAGCGCCTCGGCCACCCTGGCGGCCGGCACGATGGTGGCCTCGTCGACCCCCCACACCCCGATGATGTCGACCGATTCGCGCAGGGCGAGCGCGGCGGCCACCGAGGCCTCGGCATCGAAGACGTCGACCTCGGTGGTGCCGGTCACCAGCGGGTGCTGCCAGGTCTGGCCCGCGATGTCGAACATCCACACCTCGGTCTCGGCCAGTGCCGCCTCGAGCATGTAGCGCCGGAACAGCTCGCCGTTGCGTCCGAGCAGGCTGGCCAGGCCGTGGGTGAGCAGCACGGCCGGCCGGCCGGTGCTCTGCGATGGCGCAGAAGCAGAATTCGTCACAGTGGGTCTTTCCGTTTCCGGTTGCCGGGCGGCGTCCATCGCGAATGAGTACCGCCGCGCCTGAAGTCCGCAAGAGCATAGAGGCAGCCGTTTGGCCCGGCCAGGCCGGCCTCCGCGGTGCCTTCAGCCGGCACCCCACCAACCGCTGCAGCGCCTTCAGCAGTAGCGAAATTACGGGTTCCACCCGGTCTGGGTCTGGGCTAGTGTCTGCACACCGCAGACCCCTCGAGGAGCTACCGCATGCCCACCAGCCAGGTCCAACACCTCTTTCTCGGCCTGGCCGCCATCCTGGTGCTGGCCCGGGTGCTCGGCCTGCTCGCCGCCCGGCTGGGGCAGCCCCCGGTGATCGGCGAGATCGTCGCCGGGCTCGCGATGGGCCCGACGCTGTTCAACGGCCAGATCGCCGCCACCCTGTTCCCCACCGAGATCAGGCCGCTGCTGACGGCGCTGGCCAACGTGGGGCTGGCCCTGTTCATGTTCATCGTCGGCTCCGAGCTGGAACACGCCACCGTCGTCGAACGCAAGCTGGTGCCGATCAGCGTCTCGATCGGCTCGACCGCGCTGCCGTTCCTGCTCGGCTCGGGACTCGGCCTGTACCTGTACTCCTCGCACGGCGCCCACGGCAGCGGTCAGAAGCTCGGCTTCGTGCTGTTCTTCGCGGCCTCCATGTCGGTCACGGCCTTTCCGGTGCTGGCCCGCATCCTGACCGACCGGGGGATGACCTACACCCGGGTCGGCACCGTGGCGCTGGCCAGTGCCGCGATCAGCGACGTGCTCGCCTGGACCCTGCTGGCCGTCGCGGTCACCGTCAGCGGCGGCGGTTCCGGCCAGTGGCGCACGCTGCTGCTGCCGGTGTACGTGGTCCTGCTGTTCACCGTGGTCCGGCCGTTGCTGGCCCGGGTGTCGCTGTGGCAGAGCCGGCGGGGCCGGTCGATGTCCGAGCTGCTGGTGCCGGTGGTGGTCGGGCTGTTCCTGTCGTCCTGGGCGGCGGAGTGGATGGGCGTGCACTTCATCTTCGGGGCGTTCCTGTTCGGCGCGATCATGCCGCGCGGGGGCACCGGGGACCCGGCCGGCAGCCGCCGGGAGATCACCGGCCGGATCGAGCCGGTTGCCACCATGGTGCT
Organism: Pseudonocardiales bacterium; assembly: GCA_030840415.1. Taxonomy (GTDB): domain Bacteria; phylum Actinomycetota; class Actinomycetes; order Mycobacteriales; family Jatrophihabitantaceae; genus Jatrophihabitans_A. The sequence goes on from JAVEEO010000269.1 coordinate 2,118, forward strand.
GCTGCCGATCTTCTTCATCGTGGCCGGCTTCAAGGTCGACCTGTCCGACCTGGGTGCCGCCGCCTGGGGCGAGCTCGCCCTGATCATGCTGGTCGCCGTCGTCGGCAAGACCGCCGGTGCCTACCTCGGTGCGCGGGTCCAGGGAGTGGCCAAGCGCGATGCCGGGGTGCTGGCCGCCCTGATGAACACCCGCGGACTCACCGAGCTGGTGATCCTCAGCGTCGGGCTGCAGCTGGGCTTCCTCGACGACGAGCTCTACTCGCTGATGGTGGTGATGGCCGTCGTCACCACCATGATGGCCGGCCCGCTGCTGGCCGTGCTGTACCCCCGCCGACAGGTCGACGAGGACGCCGCCGAGTTCGCCGCTTCCGCCAGTCCGAGTTGAGGGTCTAGTCCCGCATCAGACTCATGCGAGGATATGCACGCCTTGGGGGCGGTGGCCTGGATCGGCCGAATCGCCCGAAGCGCTTACATCGATCGCCCCAAATCTGATGGAGGTAATCACCACGTGACTCAGGTACTCGCTGACGACCGGCTGAACGCAGCCGAGCACTCGCCACTGCTGTCGACTGCTGTCCGCGACCACGCCCGTTCGCTCACCGGATGGGTCGTCGTGGATTCGCTCGTCGACGGGATGGCCATGGGAGGCACCCGGATGACCAGCACGGTCACCGAGCAGGAGGTGTGCGACCTGGCCGCTGCCATGACCGTCAAGCTGGCCCTGGTGGGCCTGCGGATCGGCGGTGCCAAGGCCGGCATCGTCTCGGTGCCCGAGCACCGGGAGGACGTGCTGCGCGCGTTCGGCCGCTCGGTCGCGCCGCTGCTGCACGGTGGGGTGTACCTCGGCTGCGACCAGGGCACCACGCACGACGACCGGGACCTGTTCTTCGTCGAGGCCGGCTTCGACGTCTCGCGCAAGCCGGGCATTACCCGGATGCGCGACGACTGGACCGACCTGTGGCGCCACCTCAAGGACATCACCGGTTACGGGGTCGCCGAGGCCGCCCTGGAGGCGCTGCGGCTGCGCGCGGACGACCAGCAGCGCCGGGTGGCGATCCAGGGTTTCGGCACCGTGGGCCGCTCGGTGGCCAAGAACCTGCTGGCCGGCGGGCACAAGATCGTCGCGGTGGCCGACGTGCTGGGCACCGTCGCCGCCCCGGACGGGCTGCCGGTCGCCGAGCTGCTGGAGATCACCGACCCGGCCGGCACCATCGACCGGGCCCGGCTGCCCGAGTCGGTGACCGCACTGACCGGACCCGAGGCCTGGCTGGACGTCGACGCCGAGGTGCTGGTGCTGGCCGCCGGCGGTGCCGCCATCCGCGAGGACAACCTGGACCGGCTGCGCGCCGACGTGGTGGTCGAGGGCGGCAACCTGTGCTGCACCTCGGCGGCCAAGAAGCGGTTGCGGGCCGCCGGCACCGTGATCATTCCGGACGTGGTCGCCAACGTCGGCGGCGCCGGGGTGACCGGCTGCATCCTTACCGGGCTCGCCCCGTCCGACGTGCCCACCGAGGAACTGGTGAGCTGGCTCTTCGACTGGGTCGGCCAGCAGGTCCGGCGCAACACCCGCGATGTGCTCGCCATTGCCGCCAAGCACCCTGGGGATCCGATTCCGGAACTGCTCGCCACCCGCCGCGCGGAGGGTGCCGGTGTCTGACTGGGACGTCCTGGACGTACTGGTCGCACACTGCGGAATGGCTGGCCAACTGCTCACTGCCCTCGACGGGCAGCCGGGCCTGCGGCTGCGCGTCCTCGACACCGTCGAGCCGCTCCGGCCCGGCGGCGAGCTGGACGGCTACCGACCCGACGCGCTGATCGGCTACCAGTTCGGCCCGGGCACCCTGCGCGACCTGGCAGGCCTGCGCTGGCTGCACCTGACCGGCACCGGGGTCGACCACCTGCCGCCGGCCGGCCTGGACCCCGACGTGCTGGTCACCACCTCGAGTCGGGTGCCGGTGACCGCGGTGGCCGAGTACGCGGTGGCCGGGCTGCTGCTGCTGGCCAAGGACCTGACGGGACTGGCTCGCGGTGAGCGCCGGGCGTGGTTCTCCTCCGAGGCCGTCCAGGTCGCCGGCAGCACGGTCGCGGTGCTGGGTGCCGGCCGGATCGGCCGGGCGGTGCTGGCCAAGCTCTCGGCCCTCGGCGCGCACACCGTGGCGGTGACCCGCTACGGGGACGTTCCGGTGGTCGAGGCCGGCCGCACCATCGGGATGGCCCGGCTGGCGGCCGAGGCGGCCGGCTTCGACGCCGTGGTCGGCTGCCTGCCCGGTGGCCCGGAGACCGCCGGCGCGCTGGGTGCCCAGGTGCTGGCCGCGCTGCCCCGGCACGCCAGGGTCGTCAACGTCGGCCGGGCCAGCACGCTCGACACCCGGGCGCTGTACGCGGCGCTGCGGGCCGGCCGGTTGGCCGGGGCGTTCCTCGACGTCCACGACGTCGAACCGCTGCCGGACGACGACGAGGCCTGGCAGGTGCCGGGCCTCGTCGTCTCACCGCACTGCGCGTTCCGCTTCCCCGGCGAGCCGGCCGCGGTGGCGGCGGCCTTCCTCGACAACCTCGCCGATCTCCGCAACGGGCTCGACCCGCGCGACCGCGCCAGCCGGACCTTGCAAAGCCAGACTTCGAAAGGAAGCCCGAATTGACCACGCTGCCCTTCGCTGAGGGCCTGACCCGGTTCTGCACCGCCCTGGACGACGAGGCCCGGCTGCGCGAGGCCGACGCCGAACCGGTCCGGCGCTCGGTACTGCGCAGCCTGCAGGTGATCGCCGACACCGAGGCGCTGGAGCGCCGCCGTCCCGACATCGCCGCCCAGGACCTGGGCGCGCCGGTGTTCGTGATCGGCTTCCTGCGCACCGGCAGCACCCTGGTGCACAACCTGCTCGGCCTGCATCCAGACGTTCACAGCCCCCGGCTGTGGGAGCTGGCCAACCCGGTCGAGGCGGCGCTGGCCGAGCCTGAGGAGCGGGTCCAGCTGGAGAAGCAGGCCCAGGGCTATGTCGAGGACTACTACCGGCTGGCGCCCAGCCTGCCCAGCATCCACTACCTGGAGGCGGGGCTGCCCGACGAGTGCCACCGGCTGCTGGCCAACACCTTCTCCTCGATGGTGCTGGAGATGCGCTACCGGGTGCCGTCCTACGGCCAGTGGCTGCACGAGCAGGACCTGACCGAGCCCTACCGCTGGCACCGCAGGCAGCTCAACGCCCTGATGTCGGCGCACCGCCGGGCCGACGGCAGCGTGCCGGTGCCGGTGCTCAAGTGCCCGTTCCACACCTGGTTCCTGTCCGAGCTGGTGCGGGTCTATCCCGAGGCCAGGTTCCTGCACCTGCACCGCGACCCGGTGGAGTCGCTGGTCTCGACGGCCAGCCTGTGCCGGACGGTGCGCGGCGCCCGCAGCGACAGCCTGGACCTGGCCGAGATCGGCGAGCTGTGGAACCGGCGGATCACCACCCGCTCGCAGCAGTTGGCGGCCGGCCGCGACGAACTGCTGGCCGGCAGCCCGGTGCTCGACCTGCGCTACCGCGAGCTGATCGCCGACCCGCGGGCGGCGATGCGGCGGGCGTGCGAGTTCCTCAATTTGCCCTACACCGCCGAGTACGAGGCGGCGATCACCGCGCACCTGGACCGGCACCGGGCCGGCGTGCACGGCGCGCACCGCTACACCCCAGAAGAGTTCGGCCTGACTGCCGAGGGCATCCAGGCCGCCACGTCCGACTACCGCAACCGCTTCGGCGTCTAGGAGGCAGCAGATGTCCGCACCCGTTCTGTCCGAGCAGGAAACCCGGGCCCGCGCCCTGGTCGAGGCACACAACCAGGGCGTCGGTCCGCAGGCGCTGCCGATCGGGGTGCTGACCCCGCTGTCCGGCCCCGGCGACCCGGTGGCCGGCGAGCTGGTGGTGCGCGGTGCGGTGCTCGGTGCCCGCTACGCCGCCGAGCACACCGGCGTCGAGGTCCGGCTGCTGCTGGAGAACGACCAGCGCGGCGCCGACGTCGAGCACATGTCCCGCTCGGCGGTGGGCGGCCTGGCCAAGCTGGCCTTCCTCGACCGGGTCAGCGCGGTGGTCGGCCAGTGGCACCTGCGCACCACCCCGACCGTGATCGACATGGCCGAGGAGATCGGGCTGCCGGTCTTCGTCGAGAACGGCCACAACACCGCCACCCGGGGCCGGCGGCAGGTGTTCCGCACCTACTTCTCGATCGCCGACCGCGCGCCGCTGATGGCCGGCTTCGTGGCCAGCCGGGGTTGGACGAAGGTCTCGGTGATCGCCGCCGACACGGTGTTCGGCCAGATGCTGGCCGACACCCTGTGCCAGGAGCTGACCGCGACCGTGCCTGGCGTGGAGTTGCACCGGATCGACTTCGCCCAGGACGGGGTCAGCGACCTGGACGCCGAGCTGAAGGAGGCCGCGGAGTTCGGGCCGGACCTGCTGCTCAACGTCGGCGTGGTGCGCACCAACTACCTGGTGATCGACGGTGCCCGGGCCGCCGGTTTGCTGCCGGGCACCCCGATGATGGTGTGCTTCCCGTTCCCGATGCGCTCGGCCGACTACTGGCGGCTGGCCGGCGAGGCCGGTGCCGGGGTGCTGTGGCCGGCCACCCGGTTCAGCCCCAGCTGGGAGGGCCTGCAGCCGATCGGCCGCTGGTTCGTCGAGGCCTACCACCAGGAGTTCGG
>JAVEEO010000274.1 GCA_030840415.1 Pseudonocardiales bacterium
CCACCTGAATACAAGTTCCCTATGACGGCTTGAAACTCTTCCTGTGGGCGCAGGGCCTCCCTTACTTCCTCGGTAACTCCCTGAATATTCGCGACCACCGTGCGAAGGTCCGCCTCCCCCTCGTAGCGTCTCAAGAATTCGGCTCGACCGAAGCGAAGAGAGATCCCTTGCTGCTGGAGAAAGCTAGAAACGAGATCATACGCTTCATCCGCTGATACTTCCTCAGCGCTGATCGTGGGACTGCCGAAGCCGCCGCCGAAGAGATGCGCCAGAATGGACGCAAGTCCCTGCTGCTGGATCTGTCGGATGCGGGTGTTCGCCTCTGCGTTATAAAACTGCCACCTCTGCTGTACCTGCTCAGCGAATTGCTCATCTAAAAAGGCATCGTCGACAACCCTCGACCTTGCATTAACTCCCACGCCTGGGCGTCTGGTTACTTGGCTCATGCGGGAGATCGGCAGGTAAGCGTGCCGGTAGGGGAAGTCACGACGATGGCTCGGGACCTGCCCCTGAAGAACCGCGCTATCCCAACGGCCCCGCTTGCTCCGAACACGGGTCTCCACATACGAGCCATCGGGCCGCATTTCGAGGACGTACTCGCCGATCTCGTCGGTTTCCTCGCCGTCATCATCTTCGTCCTCCCGAAACTCGGGAGCTGTATAGGTGCGACGGATCCGGGCCTCATGATTGGAGCTCCAGAAGGTGACCTCAGCGCTCTCAAAGGGGACACCTTCCAGACTCGTCACGTCATTGCGTAGCGCTGCGTGCAGGATCTTCAGGAGGGAAGTCTTGCCTGTCCCGTTGAGGCCCCAGAAGATGTTCACGTGCCTGTCGAGCCGCCTGTGGATGACAACCTCTCGACCCGCGAGCCCCCAGACTGTGAACTCCTCGATGATGGCCATATGTGCCAGGCCCCAATCTGTAGTCGCGGTTTGGCAGAGTATTTCATCGGCGCCCGTGTGCTGCCACACTTTGGACTGGATTACCTATCGCTGAGGTCGGGCCACAGCAGCTTACTTGCTGCCGGGACCGGGAGTGCCGGCGCTTCGACAATTACTGCACCAATCGCGGTACCGGTGACTGGTTACCACGGTCCAAGTCGACAGCGGCAAGGCGGCATGGCCTGGAACCGCCTCAGTGTCAATTTCGTTACGTGTCGCTCATCAGTACCTCTACCGCAGATGAACCGGTCCTGGCGCCGTATTGCTTGACGACTGTCACTTTGGCGACGTCGGGGTGGTGCCGCCAGCTAGGTGGATGGCCGACCGTCCGAAGGCCCGCTCAGCACCCACTCCACCGGCCGGGACGGATCGGGCTCGTAGCAGCAGGCCGTCCCGGTGCGGATCGTGTCGCGCAGCAGTCGCCCCAGCGCCGGGTCGGCGTCCGCTATCGCCTTCAACGCCGAGGCAATCGCCTTCGTCACCGCCACCCGGGCGCGTTCGGACGCCGCGCCCGTAACCCGGCGCCGGCCGGCCAGGCCGGTGGCAGCGCCCACCTCGTCGAGCAGCATGCCGCGCTCGGCCGTCAGGGTGGCCACCCGCGAACCATCCGACCACGACCGGGCCTCGGCCAGTTCCTCGTCCAGGTCGGCGATCCGTCGGCGGTAGGCCAGCAGGGCCTGCCGGTCGATCACCTCGCCCAGATCACCGTCCGCGACCTGGGCACCGACATTGCCGGCGACCGCCGCCACCAGCTCCAGCGCCGGCACCTCGGCGCCGGGCCGTGCGAGCAGCAGGCCGAGGTAGCGAAATCCCTTGCGCTCCGGCAACGACACCAACCGGTCCGAGCTGCCGATCGTCCATACCCCGTCCACTTCGAAGAGCGACACCGAGAAGACCACCGCCTCGACCCGAGCTGGCGAACCAGCCAGCCGCCGCAACCACCAGGTGGCGCCCATTCGCTGATAACCCGCCGTCGCACCGCCAGCCCAGCGGGCCGCGTCCTCAGACAGGCCCAGTGCTTCGCAGGCCATCCGCAGGTAGTCGTCCACGACGCCGACGAACGTCACCCCACCGGCGTTGACGACGCCACGTCCCGCATACGGCGTCAGCAGCTCGACGGCGTCTGCCGCCACCTCCAGCGCGCCGGTGCCAGCGGCGACCTCGGTCAGCACGCAGAGCGTCAGCAACCAGTCCACATCGCGGGGCACCGCCCGCAGCGGGCCGAGCCGGTCCAGCAGTGCCCGCGCCCGGCTCGGAACCCCGGCTGCCAGCCACAGCCAGCCACCCTCGGCCGCGATCGACATCACGCCCTGCTCGGTGCCGAACTCCTCGAACGCCGCCGCCTGTTCGGCCAGCTCGGCGCGGTCGGAGCACTGCAAGGCGACGTGCGCACCCAGCTCGTGCAGCAGCGCAGGCGTGTCCGGCTCGCCGGCCTCGTCACCGGCTCGCCCGGTCTCGGCGAGCAGTTCGCGAACCGCCTCCAGGTTCCCGGCGATCAGCGCCTGGGTCGCCCGCCGCGACACCGCGAACAGCCGCGCACGCGGTGAGCCGGACTCCTCGGCCAGCTCGTCCAGGGCGCGCAGTTGGCGCTGCGCGCTGACCGGATCGAGGCTTTCCAGTGCGGTGGTGAACCGCCACAGGTGGGCCGACAGCCGCGATTCCACCTCGGGCAGGTGCGCGACGGTGTCCTCCAGCCGCGCGGTGATCCGCAGCCGCTCGGCGAGATCGTCCGGCCCCCAGTGCACCAGCAGGTCGGCGTCCAGTGCCTCGGCGAGCAGGGCCGGATTGCCGCACCGCTCCGCCTCGGCAACCGCTTCGACGGCGAACGGAACCGCGCGGGCCGGCTCCGAGCCGTACACCCAGGTACGCGCCAGCGCGGCCGCCAGCTGCACCCGCAGCGGGCCGGACGCGAGCTGGTAGGCCTCGTGCAGGTAGGCCGGGGTGCGGCCCACCTGGGTTCCGAACTGGTGCTGGGCGGCCAGGCCGAGCGCTGCCGCCGCCATCGCGTCGACGTCACGAGCCGTCCGCCCGGCCTGGAACCGCAGCACGAGCGTGGCCCGATCAGGATGGCCGCCCATTCCGCAGATGGTAGGACGCGCGGGGCCGTTGAGTCACCGCCGAGTCATGGCCGGATCAGCGCAACCGCGGCCCGGTGCTCGGCGACCCGGGCACTGTCCCAGTCGCCGGTGCAGTAGACCGCCAGTTGCGTGATCGAGCCGTCGGTGACGTCGGCGCGGAACAGCTCACGGCAGTACCAGTCCTCGCCACGGTCCTGCCACTGCTCCTCGACCTCGAGGACGAAGCCCCGGTCGGTGAGATCCAGGCGCGAGCTGGGCACCCGCCCGACCATCGGGTGGCCGGCGCGGCGCAGGTCGATGGAACCTTCCGCGGTATCGGCCTGCAACCGCCACAGCGGCATCGTGAAGTCGGTGAACAGGTCCGGCGCGAACAGCCCGTCGGCGGCGACCCCGGTTTCCAGGAAGTCGATGAACTGGGCCGCGAGCTCGCGGCTGCGGGTGGTCTGGCTGGTGTCGGTGTCGATGCTCATGGGTGGCTTCCTTCCGGGTCGTATGGCTGACACCCGGAAGGCGTGACTTCGCGGCGTCACATCGTGACGAGCGGCGGACCGGCTAGGTCGGAATCCCGTACTCGGCGGCGAACTGGGCGATGGTGCCGTAGTAGGCGTTGTGGTCGCAGTTGCCGAACGGCGTGGACGAGCGCGGCCAGCCGGACGGCACCGGGTAGTTGGCCGAGCCGTCGGTGTACTGCCAGCCGTCCCAGGGCTCCGGCGGCGCGCTGCTCGAGTAGTCGGCCTTCACGAGACCGAGCCAGGACGGCCGGGTCGGGTACAGGTTCGCCAGGTCGCCGGAGTTGCCGTACACCTTCACCCGCTTCTGGCCGAACTTGGCCTCGAACAGGTTGACCAGCGCGGTGATGCTGGAGGAGTGGTCGCCGCTGTACTTGCCGCCCCAGGACTCGACGTCGATCATCGCGACGGAGTGCGAGCTGGCCTTGGCGTTGGCGAAGAACAGCGTCGCCTGCGCCTGCTCATTGCCCGGTTCCCAGACGTGGTAGCCGCCGTAGCCGACCAGCTTCTTGCCGGGCCCGGCGTTGCTCAGGCACCAGGTGCCGTTGGCGGCGGCGTTCGGGTCGACGTAGGTCGTTCCCTCCGACACCTTGAACATCAGGAACTGCCCGGTGAAGGTGTTGTCCACCTTGACCTGGTAGTGGCTCACATCAGGCCAGAACACGACATTTGACATGGTGATCTCTTCGGCGTGGTCCCGGTGAACCTGAGAGATCGATCAGCTAGTTGTGACCCACGATCAGCGGAGTCGCGCCGTTGTCGCAGTGGGGAATGTTGTTGAGCGGCTCGGAGTACACGTAGTCCTGACCACCGTTGCTAGGCCGGCAGAGGACTTGCTGCTTGTGCTCGGGTCGGACGACGAAGGAATCGACGGGCAGCGGCGTGATCCTGCCCGGACTCCTGGAGGCGCGGCCCTGCTGCGTGGCACCGATGAACCAGGCGGCCAGCCCGACCGCGAAGACGAAGATCACGGCCAGCTTGACGCCGCGCCGGGAGCGCCGGCCCGGCGCCGGTTGGTGCAGACCCGCGGCCTGCCAGTCCCTGGGTCGGGGCGGTGGAGCCGCTCCGGGCGAGCGCTCGTGGATGGCGGCCAAGCCATGCCGGTCGTACAGGGCCCGCCGCCGGGCGCTGGAGATGTTGTCGTACGCGGCCGACAGCTCAGCGGCGTAGCGAATGGCCCCGTCGCGGGTAGCGCGGT
>JAVEEO010000278.1 GCA_030840415.1 Pseudonocardiales bacterium
TGGCGGCTGGCCGAGCTGACCGTCAACTACCGCACCCCGGGCCGGATCCTCGAGGCGGCCACCGCGATGCTGGCGGAGTCGGGCATCGTCGCCACCGCGATGACCTCGGCACGTGAGGGCGACTGGCCGCCGACCGCCGAGCGGGTGACCGGCGACCTGCCGGCCGCGGTGGCCGGCGCGGTCGAGGCGGAGTTGGCAATGCTGGGGGAGGGGCGGCTGGCGGTGATCGCCGCCGCCTCGGCCCAGCCCGGACTCGCCGACGTGCTCGGCGGGCTGGCCGGCGCCGATGAGCGGCTGGTGCTGCTGACGCCGGCCCAGTCCAAGGGGCTGGAGTTCGACGTGGTGGTGCTGGTGGAGCCGGCCGCGATCCTCACCGGCTCGGTCCGCGGCGCCAGCGACCTGTACGTGGCGATGTCGCGCTGCACCCAGCGGTTGCGCATCCTGCACCGCGAGCCGCTGCTCGCCGCGCTGGCCGGGTTGCCCGGCCCCGAATAGCGGCCGGCCCGCGGCGACCCCTCGTCCAGGGGCCGCCGCGGGCCGGATCGGCTGCTAACCCGGTCAGACCGCTAGCCCGGTCAGACCGCTAGCCCGGTCAGACCGCTAGCCGGGTCAGAGCCCGGCCGAGCTCAGACCGCTGGCCGGGTCAGACCGCCAGCCGCTCGCCCACGTAGATCAGGTTCGGGTTCTTGATCTTGGGGTTGAGCCGCACGAGTGCCGGCCAGCCGCCGCGGACGTGCTGGGCGGCCGCGATCTTGGACAGCGTGTCGCCGGAGCGCACGACGTAGACCCGGGTCGAGTGCGCCGGTGCCGGCTTGGCGGCCGGCCGGGGCTTGGCCTTGACGACCGGCTTGGGCTTCGCCGTCACCCGGACGGTGGGGGCGGCGGTGGTCAGGTACCGGCCACAGACCGGCCAGGCCCCGACGCCCTGGCCACGCAGGGTGCGCTCGGCGATCACGATCTGCTCGGCCTTGCTGGCCAGGTCGGCCCGCGCCGCGTAGGCCCCGCCGCCGTAGGCCAGCCAGGTGCTGCGGCTGAACTGCAGCCCGCCGTAGTAGCCGTTACCGGTGTTGATCGACCAGTTGCCGCTGGACTCGCAGCGGGCCACCCCGTCCCAGTTGTGCGCGGTCGCGGCCCGGGCGGTGCCGGTACCCATGGTGGCGGTGAGCGAGACGGCGGCCACGGCACCGGCCGCGAGGGCTCCTGCCCGCTTCAACTGGCCGTTCGAGGCCGGCTTAGCCGCGCGATGGCAGCCGACATACTTTCTGGTTGCGGACATGGATCCTCCCCGATCCACCGTCTGCGGGGTTAGCTGTCGGATTCGGACGATCGGTGTCCGGCCGGGTTGAGGCCCGGCTTTACCCCAAGACGCACAGGCGTCGCGTGTGGGTTCCCCGCCCCTGTCTTCGGTGTGCTCAACGGAGACGACCGGCAGACAGGGCTGAACGGACCGGTTACGCCACACCTGCCATTGCCGAGGTGCCTGGTCACCCTAACCGACGCGGTGCCCGACGCCAGCGCCTGCGGCCGGGTCTGTGCACAAGTATCACTTCAGCTGGCCGACGCCGTAGGAGATCACCAGCACCGACAGCACCAGGGCCGACACCGACTCCACCGCCATCAGCATCTTGGCCCGCGGCGACAGCGGCATGGTGTCGGTGGGGCTGAACGCCGAGGAATTGGTCACCGAGACGTAGAGGTAGTCGATGAAGCCCGGTGCCCAGCCGGACTTCTGCGAGGACCGCTTGGCGACCTCGTAGATGGCGTCGTGGTCCTCGTCCTGCGGAAACCGGAAGTCGGCGATCGGCAGCCGTGGCCGGGCGATCTGGGTGCGGCTCACCGGGCCGCCCCGGTCCAGCTCCCAGTAGGCCAGCGCGAACACCAGGACGTTGGTGAGCCAGACCTGGCCGGCGGCCAGCAACAGGGTGGTGGCCTCGTCCTTGCCGCTGCCGCCCACCAGCTCCCGGATCAGCAGCACCTCCGCGACCGCGTTGCTGGCCGCGATCAGCAGCACCAGGACGATCGCCAGCCGGCGCAGGCCGCGGTTGCCCCGGGTCATCCGGCGCGGGTTGGCCGCCACCAGCGGTACGAAGAGCAACAGCTCGAGCACCGGGACGACGTACCGAGGCCCGAGCAGCAGCTTGTTGGGCAGCAGGGCGTAGAGGGCGATCGCGATCAGGACCGCGAGGGCGGCCGGCAGCCGGGGCTCGCCCGGGTGGAGCTGGTGCTTGCGCTCGATGGCCACACCGACAATTGATAGGGCATCGCAGCCGTCGGAGCGGGGAGGCACTCGGTCGGTGTGTCCGGGCTGCGGTTGTTGTCGGGTCGGCAGGCGCGGCTTGCCAGCGGTGGCCGGCGCTCAGGTCCGCTGCCTAAGGTGCAGGGATGGCTACCCTTTCCCGCGCCGTCCTGCTCGGCCTGGCCAGCGGCGGGCGCAGCACCGCCGGCCTGACCGCACTGGCCCTGACCAACCCCTCGTCCGCCGGAGCGCTGGCCAACCGGTGGACCCGCCGGCTGGCCGGCACCGCGGCCGCCGGCGAGCTGGTGGGCGACAAGTTGCCCCAGACCCCGAGCCGGCTGGAACCGCAGGGGCTGGTGCCGCGGCTGGCGCTGGGCACCGCGGCCGGCGCGATCCTCACCCGCCGCGAGGGTGCCGGCCCGGCACGGACGGTGCTGGCCGGCGCGCTGGGGCTGCTCGGCGCCGCCGCCGGCAGCCGGCTGGGCGCGTCCTGGCGGCAGCAGGCGAGCCGGCGCTTCGGCCAGGACCTGCCCGGCGCGCTGATCGAGGACGCCGTCTGGCTGGGAGTGGCCCGCTACGCCAGCCGGCCGCGTTAGTCGAGGCCGTCGCGGCTGGGGACTCAGTCGCAGCCCTGGGTGCTGACCGCGGCGCTCGCGGTCCGGCCGGCCTGCAGGTCGGCGGCCACCTCGGCCGCGGTGAGCACGTACCCGACCGCTGCCTGGTCGACGCTGGCGGCGAACACCACGCCGTACACCTCGCCGCCGCTGCTCAGCAGCGGGCCGCCTGAATTGCCCGGCCGCACCCGGCCGCGCACCGTGTAGACCTGCCGGGTGACGGTGCGGTTCTGGTAGATGTTCGGGCCGGTTACCTTGGTACGGGCCGCGATCCGGGCCGGCTCGGCGGTGAACGGGCCGTTCTCCGGGTACCCGGCCACCACCGCCGCGGCACCGCTGGCCGCCGGGCCGGCCATGGTCAACGGCCGCCGGTTCAGCCCCGGCACCACCAGCACCGCGATGTCCCGGTTGGGGTCGTACAGCACCACCCGGCCGGCCAGCGGGCTGCCGCCCGGCGCGCTGACCCGGGGGTTGGTGACCCCGGCCAGCACGTGCGCGTTGGTCACCACCCGGTCGGCGGCGAAGACGAAGCCGGTGCCCTCGATGGCCCGGCGGCAGGACGGCGCCTCCCCGGTGATCTTGACGATCGAGGAGCCGGCCACCCGGATCGCGGCCGGCACCACGGCCGGGTCCGGAGCGGCCACCGACGGGGCCAGCAGGGTCGCGAACGGGCCGGACACCGCCGGCAGGTCGTGCTGCTGCAGCTGCCGCAGCAGGCTGGACACCACCCGCTGCCCCTGGCCGGGCACCGCCCGGTCGATGGTCTGCAGCACCAGGCTGCGGTGGATCTGGCGCGCCAGGGCCGGAGCCGGCGCGTAGGCCAGCGCCAGCGCCAGCAGCCAGGCCAGCGCCAGCAGGGTGCCGACCGAGATCACCGCACCGCCAGCGCCGTCCACCGGGCCGAGCGGGGTCCGGGCGATCTGGGCGCGCAGCCGGCCGCCGATCGCCTGCCCGATCAGGTGGCCGATGGTGGCCACGGCCAGCACCACGATCAGGGTGACCACCCGCTGGCCGAGCGCCTGGTCGGCGGTGCCGGCGTCGCTGGGTGCCTTGAGCAGCGCCCGGCCCAGCGCGGGCGCGACCTGGACGCCGATCGCGGCGCCGGCCAGGAACCCGGCGAAGGAGGTGACCGAGCAGATCAGCCCGCGCCGGTAGCCGCCCAGCGCGGACAGCACCGCCAGCGCGATCAGCACCAGGTCGAGCAGGTCACCATGCATCAGGGCATCGTCCACTACCTACCTTTCGGCTCGTCGGCCGACCAGCCGAGCCTTTCCCGGCGGGTCATCCCGCACCGCCGCGCCTGGCAGGCCGGGGCCTATCGTCGAAGGCATGGACTACACCAAACTCGGCTCGACCGGCCTGGACATCTCGCGCATCTGCCTGGGCTGCATGAGCTTCGGCGTCCCCGAGCGCGGCAATCACGAGTGGACGCTCGACGAGGACGCCAGCCGGCCGCTGATCCGGCAGGCGCTGGAGGCCGGCATCAACTTCTTCGACACCGCCTACGTCTACTCCGATGGCACCAGCGAGGAGATCGTCGGCCGGGCGCTGCGTGAGTTCGCCGACCGGGACCAGATCGTGCTGGCCACCAAGGTGCACGGCCGGATCCGTCCGGGACCGAACGGCGCGGGGCTGTCGCGCAAGGCGATCCTGGCCGAGCTGGACGCCAGCCTGCGCCGGCTCGGGGTGGACTACGTCGACCTGTACCAGATCCACCGCTGGGACGACCGCACCCCGATCGCCGAGACCATGCAGGCGCTGCACGACGCGGTGCGGGCCGGCAAGGTGCGCTATCTCGGTGCCTCGTCGATGTACGCCTGGCAGTTCGCCAAGGCCCAGTACCTGGCCGAGCGGCATGGCTGGACGCCGTTCGTGACCATGCAGAACCACTACAACCTGCTCTACCGCGAGGAGGAGCGCGAGATGCTGCCGCTGTGCGCCGACCTCGGCGTCGGGGCGATCCCGTGGAGCCCGCTGGCCCGCGGCCGGCTAACCCGCGACTGGGACGCCAGCAGCGCGCGCAGCGAGACCGACGAGTTCGGCAAGACCCTGTACCTGGACTCGGACCGTCAGATCGTCGAGCGGGTGGCCGAGGTTGCTTCGGCGCGCGGCGTGCCGCGGGCCCAGGTCGCGCTGGCCTGGGTGCTGCGCAACCCGGTGGTCAGCGCGCCGATCGTGGGGGTCACCAAGGCTTCGCACTTGTCCGACGCCGTGGCCGCGCTGGACGTGTCGCTGACCGACGACGAGGTGGACGCGCTGGAGAGCGGCTACCAGCCGCACCCGATTGCCGGCTTCCGGTGAAGCTGAAGCCGGCAGCCGCGACCATCGTGCCCGGCAGGCGTCACCGGCCGAGCGCCGGCCTGCCCGGCTGCGAGTGCCTCATCTGCGTGCTGAAGACCTTCGTGAACTCGGCAGATATCTCTGGATCAAGGATCGAGGGGTGCGCCTTCAGCGTCGGAGCGATGCGGTCTGCGAACTGCTGAACAGTCAACTGCTCTGGCGCGGCGCCAGCTTCGATCCGGGCGTTGGCCAGCATCCGACGCTGCTCGTCCGCGAAATCACCGGCGGCCAGCATTGCCCGATAGCGCGCTGCCCACTCGGCACTGGTCATGGTGATCCCGGGGTGCACGACCGCTATCTCCACTCCCGTGGCCGACGCTATGAACGAGGCCTGGTTCATGGGAAGTGGTGCGGCAACAACAGCAGCCTCGTGCTTCGTTCTGCGCCACGGCAGTCGGGCCCACGCAGACCGCAGCATCAGTGCGCCCTTGGCATCCCACCATCCCTTGACCAATGGCGCCGCGATCTCGGCAAGCAGGATGCCGATGGCGATGTAGTTGGCGGTTGCCGCGGCGCGCTCCTCGTCCGTCAGCCCACCCGGCGGGTCGACCACGAACACCGTCGAGTAGACAGGGCTGGTTTCGTCCACCCGTTGCCAAGTCGCATGCCCCTTGAGCTCGTTCGTTTCATCGTCGAAGAGGTGGCCGACGTAAGCACCGGGCATCTGGTGCGAGTCTCCGAGGTGCTGTCCCTCAGGGACGTGGGGCTGGTAGAGCATTCAGGCAGGGTACCGACGGCCGTCGGCAGTTTCTCAGCCGAGCTGCGGGTGGCAGCCCACGGATGAGTCGACGCCTCAGGCGAACCGCGGGTGGTCTCGCTGCCGTGGGCGCGTAACGAGGGCGGACAGAACTCGACACGTGTGGCGCCGGGGCTGTGGCAGGCGTCAGGTCGGGCTGGGTTCGGTGCGTCGGAGAGTTTCCGGTGCGCGGAATGCCACCCCGGCGGCGGCCAGCAGCACGGCAGTGGTCAGGGCGAAGCTGGCGGAGAACCCGGCGGTGTCGGCCAGCAGCCCGGCCAGCACCGGCCCCGTCAGGCTGCCCACGTCGCCGGCCATCTGGTAGGCCGCCACCACGGTGCCGCCCCGGCCGCCGGCCACGTCGCCGAGCATCGCGCCCGGCGCCACGTCCAGCAGGCCGCTGCCCAGCCCGAAGACGACCATGGCCACCAGGAAGATCGGCAGTGAGTGCGGCAGCACCAGCAGCGCGGTGCCGGCCGCGCTGCCCAGGCAGCCGGCCAGCAGCAGCGGCCGGCGGCCCCGGCGGTCGGCGAGCCGGCTGCCCAGGGTCAGGGTGGCGATGTTGCTCAGCGTGAAAACGGTCAGCCCGATGCCGGTCCAGATCGGCGACCGGTGCAGCGCCTCGACCACCAGCAGCGGCACCAGCGCCGACCGGGTGCCGACCGCCGCCCAGTTGTCGGCCAGGTTGACCAGCGCGGCGGCCCGGAACGCCGGCAACCGGACGGCCTCCCGGATGGTCAGCAGCGCCTGGGCGGCCGGCTTGTCGCCGGTGCCGTGCCGTCCGGCCCGGCGAGGCAGCAGCGCCAGCCCGACCGCGCCGGCCGCGGCCAGCGTCCCGGCGTACAGGAAGAACGGGGCGCGCAGCGACCAACCGGTCACCAGCCCGCCGAGTCCGGGCCCGGCGATGCCGCCGAGCAGGAAGCCGCCGCTGAACGCGCCCATCGACCGGCCGCGCTGCCCCGAGGTCGTGACGCCCAGCAGCAACGAGCTCGCGCTCACCGAGAACATCGCCGAGCCGATCCCGCCGACGCCGCGCAGCGTCAGCAGCTGGCCGTAGTTGGCCGACAGTCCCGCCAGCGCGCTGCTCACCGCGACGATGGTGATGCCGGTGCCCAGCACCACCCGCTCGCCCAGCCGGTTCACCAGCCGTCCGCAGCCCAGCGCCGAGACCAGCCGCATCAGCGCGAAAGCGCTGATCACCGCGCCGGCCGCGGTGCGCGAGACCCCGAAGCTGCGGGCGAAGACCGGGATCGCCGGCGCCACGATTCCGAAGCCGGCGGCCACGAAGAACGCCACCGCCGACAGCACCGCGACCTCGACCGGCAGCCCGCGCAGCGGCCCGCGCCCGATCAGCGTCCGGGACGGCTGCTCGTCCGGCTCGACCGGTTCCACCAACGCGGGCAGTTCGGTGACGGCCGCCTCGGTAGGATCGATCGGGTCCGGGCCGATGTCCGGGTTGGCGTGCGGCGGCTGAGGAGAAGGCACCGGCCCAGCATGCCCGACGGCCCTCGACCCGACATCAGTCAGGGATGCCCGAAACGAGCTCGGTCACCAGCGGTGGTGGACCTGCGGCCGGATCGCCCGGTCGTAGAGCGACCGGATGGCGGCCACCGTCTCGTCCGGCAGCGGGGGCAGCGCCGCCGCCTCGGCGTTGGCGCGAGCCTGCTCCGGGGTGCGGGCGCCGGGGATCACCGTGGTGACCCCCGGCTGGTCGATTACCCAGCGCAGCGCGGCAGCGGCGGGGGAGGCGTCCGGGCCGACCAGCTTCGCGAACTCGATGGCAGCCTCCACGCCGGAGTCGAAGTCCACCCCGGCGAACGTCTCGCCGACGTCGAAGGCGGCACCGCTGCGGTTGTAGTTGCGGTGGTCGTCGGCGGCGAACTCGGTGTCGTGCCGGTACTTGCCCGACAGCAGGCCAGACGCCAGTGGCACCCTGGCGATGATGCCCACCTCCGCGGCGCGGGCCGCGGGCAGCACCTCGTCCAGCGGCTTCTGCCGGAACGCGTTGAGGATGATCTGCACGCTCACCACGCCGGGACGGGCGATCGCGGTCAGGGCCTCGGCACAGGTCTCGACGCTGACGCCGTACCCGGCGATCCGCTGCTCGCCGACCAGGGTGTCCAGGGCGTCGAACACCTGGTCGTCGGAGTAGACCGCGGTCGGCGGGCAGTGCAGCTGCACCAGGTCGAGGGTGTCGACGCCGAGGTTGGCGCGGGACCGGTCGGTCCAGGCCCGGAAGTTGTCCAGCGTGTAGTTGCCGGGCACCTGCTCGACCCGCCGGCCCATCTTGGTGGCCACGGTCAGGGCGAGCTCCGGATTGGCCTTGCGGAAGGCGCGGATGGTCTGCTCGCTGCGGCCGTCGCCGTAGACGTCGGCGGTGTCGAAGAAGGTCACACCGGCCGCGACCGCGGCGTCGAGGACGGCGAGGGCCTGGTCGTCGTCCACGGCACCCCAGTCGGCACCGAGCTGCCAGGTGCCGAGACCGATCACGGAGACGGGCCGGTCGAGCTTGTTCAGTACGCGAGTCTGCATACCTCCACACTTACTCCGGCCGCAATGGCGGCACGTAGCGGGGCGGAAGGCGGCGCCGCCCGTCGTAAGGTGGGCCGGTGATCGACTTGGCCGAGGCGCGCCGGCTGCTGCTGGCCGCCTGCCCACCGCTGGCACCGGTGCTGCTGGACTCCGCCGACGCCGACGGCTGCGTACTGGCCGCGGACGTGGTCGCGCCGGCCGACGTGCCGCCCTTCGACAACAGCAGCGTGGACGGCTACGCGGTCCGGACCGCCGACCTGGCCGGTGCCTCGCAAACCAGCCCGGTGACCCTGGACGTCCTCGGCTCGGTGCTGGCCGGTTCGGTGGCCGCCCACCCGGTCGGGGCCGGCCAGGCCTGGAAGGTGATGACCGGAGCGCCGGTGCCTGACGGGGCCGACGCGGTGGTGCTGGTCGAGCGCACCTCGGCCACCCGGACCGCTCAGCTCGGCACGGCCGGGGACCGGGTGGCGATCTTCGCCGAGGTCGCGGCCGGAGCCGGCATCCGGCGGGCCGGCAGCGACGTCCGGGCCGGCGAGCCGGTGCTGGCCGCCGGGACGGTGCTGCGGCCGGCGCACCTCGGGGTGCTGGCCAGCGTCGGCGCCTGGCAGGTCAGCGGCTACCGGCGGCTGCGGGTGGGCGTGCTGGTGACCGGTGACGAGCTGGTGCCCGCCGGCGGCACGCTGGGTCCGGGCCAGATCTATGAGTCCAATCGGGCGATGCTGCTGGCACTGCTGGCCCGGGCGAACTGCCGGCCGGTGGATCTCGGGGTGGCCGGCGACGACGTGGCTGCCCTGCGGGAGCGGCTGGACGCGGCACTGGCCGGCTGCGACGCCGTGCTCACCTGCGGCGGGGTGTCGATGGGCGACTCCGACCCGGTGCGCGCGGTGCTGGAAGCGACCGGTGCCCTGACCTGGCTGCAGGTGGCGATCCGGCCGGCCAAGCCGTTCGCGTTCGGGGTGCTGCCCGGGCGCGCAGGGCCGGTGCCGGTGCTGGGCCTGCCGGGCAACCCGGTGTCGGCGCTGGTCAGCTTCGAGCTGCTGGCCCGGCCGGCGCTGCGGCACCGGATGGGCCATCCGGACCCGTACCCGGAGCAGGTGCTGGCGGTGGCCGACGCGCCGCTGGCCCGTCCGCACGGTGACGGGCGGATCGCGTTCCTGCGGGTCGGTTGCCGGTTCGGGCCGGACGGCCGGCTGCACGTCCGGCCGGTGTCCGGCCAGGACTCGCACCAGCTGTCGGCCTCGGCGGCCGCCGGTGGGCTGGCCCGAGTCGAGGACGGCCTGCAGGTCCGGGCCGGCGACGAGGTGCCGGTGTTGTTGCTCAGTTAGACGGGGTGGCCTGGTCTGGCTACATTGTAGTCATGAGTAGTGGCACTCCTCGCTCGATCAGGTTCGAGCAGCGGGTCAGTGAGCGGCTGGCCAGCTACGTCGCCAGCCATCCCGGCTGGTCGGGTTCCTCTGCGGCGAACCGGTTCATCGATGAGGCGCTGCGCATGGAGGACCATCCGGGCGTCCTGTTCCGCGACGGACCGACCGGGCGGCGGGCGGTGTTGATCGGCGGTCCGGACGTCCGGGAGGTGATCCGTACGGTCCGCTCGGCGCGGGGGGCCGAACCCGAGTTGGATGCCGAGGAGATCGTTGCCCTGGTCTCGACCAATACCGGCGTCCCCCGCCGGTTGGTCGAAATCGCCATCCGTTACTGGGCGGCCTACCCGGACGAGATCGACTCCTGGATCGCGGACACCGACTCCTTCGAGGAACACCAACTACAGGCGTGGCAGCGACGGCAGGAGCTGCTGGCCCGGTGACCCGGCGACAGCAGGGGTTGCTCCTCGACGAGATGCTCAGCGGCGAGATCGCAGCGCAGCTTCGGGCCAAAGACCACGACGTGCTGGCCGTCGTCGAGGACCCTGCCCTGATCGGCATGCCCGAGGAGGAATTGCTCGTCCACGCCGCCACGATCAGGCGCTGTCTGGTGACGGCAAATGTGCGTGACTTCGCCCCGATCCACGCGTCCTGGAGCAGTCAGGGGCGCCGCCACGAGGGGATTGTCTACCTCGTCCACCAGGCCTTTCCGAGTGATCGCTCCTTTCTCGGGGCAGTCATCAAGGCGCTCGAGGCCCTGCTCGACGCTGGTCGGCTGCCAGCCGAGAGCGGCGAGTACTACCTCTCTCGCCAAGGCGCATGACTCTCTCGGCGTGCCACGTTCGGCATCTGCGGAGATTTGAGGGCCTACTAGCCGCAATTGCGGTTAGGCTGGCGGCATGGCCACGTTCCGGATCCGTGAAGCCGCCCAGCTTCTCGGCTTCAGCGACGACACGGTCCGGCGCTGGGCCGAGGCGGGCCGGCTGCCGACCGTGACCGAGGGCGGCCGGCTGGCGGTCGAGGGTGCCGCGCTGGCCGCGTTCGCCACCGAGCTGGCCGCCTCGGCCGAGCGACCGGCGGTCCGGCCGATGGCGAGCGAGTCGGCCCGCAACCGGCTGGTCGGCCTGGTCACCCGGGTGGTGCGCGACACCGTGATGGCGCAGGTCGAGCTGCAGGCCGGCCCGTTCCGGATCGTCTCGCTGATGAGCCGAGAGGCTGCCGACGAGCTCGACCTGCAGCCCGGGGTTCTGGCGGTCGCCTCGGTGAAGGCCACCAACGTCGTCATCGAAGTACCCGCCGAGAACTGAACCAACAGGAGCGTGCGCATGAGTGGGGTTCGCAGGATCGTGGCCGCGGTTGCCGTGCTCACCCTGGCTGCCGGCTGCGGTTCGTCCGGGCCGACAAGCAACCCACCGGTGGCCGGCTCGACCGCGCTCACCGGCACCGTGACGGTGTTCGCCGCGGCATCGCTGACCGAGTCGTTCACCGCGCTGGCCGCCAGGTTCGAGGCCGCGCACCCCGGCGTACACGTCAAGCTCAACTTCGGTGCCAGCTCGGCCCTGGCCCTGCAGATCACCCAGGGCGCGCCGGCTGACGTGTTCGCCTCGGCATCGGTCAAGAACATGACCCAGGTGATCACCGCCAATGCGGCCACCGACTCGAGGACCTTCGCCCGCAACGCCATGCAGGTCGCGGTGCCGCCGGCCAACCACGCCGGCGTGACCGGCCTCGCGGACCTGGCCAAGCCCGGGGTGAAGGTCGCGCTGTGCCAGGCGGAGGTGCCCTGCGGTGCCACCGCGCGGA
>JAVEEO010000291.1 GCA_030840415.1 Pseudonocardiales bacterium
GATCTCGTTCCTCATCGCGGGAGTGGTGAGCCTGCTGGCCGGGCTCTGCTACGCCGAGCTGGCCTCCGGGGTTCCCACCGCCGGCAGTGCCTACAGCTACGCCTACGTCAGCATCGGCGAGCTGGCCGCGTGGATCATCGGCTGGGACCTGGTGCTGGAATTCGCGCTGGGCGCGGCCGTGGTCGCCCGGGGCTGGTCGGGATACCTGCAGAACCTCTTCTCGCTGCCGAGCTCGATCTTCGGCGAATCCTCGACCATCAACCTCGGTGCCATGGCGATCACCGTGGTGCTGGGGGTGATCGCCGCCCTCGGCATCAAGGAGTCCGCCCGGGTCACCAACGCGCTGGTTCTCATCAAGGTGACGATCTGCCTGTTCATCATCGTCGCCGGCGCGTTCTTCGTGAAGGCGAGCAACTGGAGTCCGTTCGTGCCGCAGTCCACCGGACCGGTGAACTCCACCGGCGGCTCGGGACGGACGCTGGCGCAAGCAGTCTTCGGGCTGCCCCCGGAGGCGTTCGGCATCGGCGGCATCCTCACCGCGGCCGCTGTGGTGTTCTTCGCCTACAGCGGTTTCGAGGCGGTGGCCAACATGAGCGAGGAGACCCGCAAGCCGGGTCGGGACCTGCCGCTCGCGCTGTTCGCGACGCTGGCCATCGCCACCGTCCTCTACATCGGCGTCGCGCTGGTGGTCACCGGCATGGTGAACTACGGCCAGTTGGACGAGGGCTCGCCGCTGGCCTCGGCCTTCGACTCGGTCGGGGCCAGCTGGGCCGGCACCCTGATCTCGATCGCCGCGGTCTGCGGCCTGACCTCGGTCATCCTGGTGGACATCGTCACCATGGGGCGGATCGGGTTCGCGATGGCGCGCGACGGCCTGCTGCCCGAGCCGGTCGCCGCCATCCACCCGCGCTTCGGTACGCCGGTGCGCATCACCGTGGTGGTGACGATCGTGGTCTCGGCGCTCAGCGGCTTAGTCTCGCTGGGCACCCTGGCCGACCTGGTCAGCATCGGCACGCTGTTCGCGTTCGTGATCGTGTCGGCGGCGATCCCGATCCTGCGACGCAGCGACGCGGGGGTCCGGCGCCCGTTCCGGGTGCCGTGGTCACCGTTCGTGCCGATCCTCTCGGTGCTGGCCTGCCTGTACCTGATGCTGAACCTGACCATCGCGACCTGGTTGCGGTTCCTGGTGTGGATGGTGCTCGGCCTGGTCATCTATCTGGGTTATGGCTACCGCCATGCCCGGGTGGCCCGGAACGACCGGCTCACCGAAGCCGAGCAGGCGAGCCTGTCCGGCGGCCGGCCGCTCAGGTGACTGCGCTCCGCAAGCCGATGGCTTGTAGCTATGTATTGGCCACCGCATAACCTGATGTGTCGGAAAAATGCTATCGACATTTAACCGGTGACGCTACGATGCCAGCCAGAACGGGTGACCGCGCAGCTGTTGATGGGAGGCTGCCTCGTTCCGTTCTGTGAGCGACGAGCCTTGTTGGTGATCACATGGTGGGTGTTGGGACGCCGCGACCTTCAGTTGGCTACGACGTGTCCAATCCCCGGGTTCCTCCGTCGGCTCGGCTTCACCTGTTCGATACCTTCGCGCTCGAGGTGGACGGGGTGCCGGTCGAGTTGCGGTCGAGCTGCCAGCGCATCCTCGCCCTCCTTGCGCTGCGCCGGTGCGCGCTCCGCACAACCGTGGCCGGCTTTCTCTGGCCTGAGGTCGACGAGGCGGCGGCGCTGGGCAATCTCCGCACAGCGCTGTGGCGGCTGTCGACGTGCGCCGACATCGTCGATCGATGTGGACCCGCACTCGCGCTACGGCCCGGCGTGCGAGTCGACACGCACGAGCTCGACGAGCTCGCGGCCTCGCTGCTGGGCTCGGCATCCCAGGTCCACGACCACGAGATCTATGCGCTGCGCCTGATGGGAGAGTTGCTGCCAGGTTGGAACGACGAATGGCTGCAGTACGAACGTGAACGACTCCGGCAGGCCCGCTTCCACGCTCTCGAAGTGGGTGCAGCAATCTTGCACGACCGCGGCCAGCCGGCCGCCGCGCTCGACCTCGCTCTCCGGGCCGTCGCGCTGGACCCGCTACGGGAGAGCGCCCATCGCCTTGTCATCACGTTCCATCTGCGCGAAGGCAATATGGTCGAGGCGCTACGCAGCCTGGCTGACCTGCGCGAGTTGATGATCACCGAACTGGGCATTCCGCTCTCGCCCCACGCTGAGGCACTGGCCAGCTCGGCAGTTGGCGGCAGAACGCGTCAGCCGCCGCCGACCTCACCGGGGTAAGCGCCGCTCGGCCCGTTGACGCGGCGGTGACGGCGCGGACACGCTGCCCGACCACGATCGCTGTCATGGATGCCAGCGCCGACGTAGAGCGCTGACAGCCTGAGGAACGGGGGAAGATCGTGCCCAGACGACGCCGCATCAATCAGGCAGGGGATGGACCGCCCAGTCCGAAAAGCATCTTCGGGCCGGACGATGACAACGCCGTCCAGGGGGAGGTGCTCGTCGCGTTGGAGTCCGCCGCGGCGGAGTCCGTCTCAGCCAGCATTCCCAATCTGCCGCTCCGCGGTGCGTCAGGGATCATGGAACTCGCCGGCTCGGCGCTCGGTGGTCTCGACACGGTGCTCCAGGGTCTGGATGTCCTGTCCGTATCGCGGATCCACGGACCGAGCCCTACGGCTGTCGAGAACGGCATGGCCATGGCTGCGGCCGACCTGGGCCAGGAAAGTGCCTTGCGCATCCGCTACGCGGCTGAGGAGTCTCCGCAGGCGGTCGCCGAGCGCCTCGCCGGGCTCGACGAGGTCAGGTGGGCTGAGCCCAACCGGTGGCGGGAAGCATCGGTGATGCCCAACGACCCGCAATTCGGCACGCAGTGGGGCTTGACGCAGATCGAGTGTCCCGGCGCGTGGAGCATCACTACCGGGGATCCGTCCGTCGTGATAGCGGTGATCGATACCGGTGTGGATCTCAATCACCCCGAACTTGCGCCGCTGCTCGTCGCCGGCCAGGATTTCGTCGACTTTCCTCCAGGCTCGATACCCAGGCCTGGATGGATATTCGAGGGTGACTTCACCGGCGTGGACGCCATTCCACAGGACGAGGTCGGGCACGGCACCCATGTGGCCGGCACCATCTGCTGCCTGAGTGACAACGCGGCAGGGGTCGCCGGGGTCTGCTGGAATGCCCGGCTGATGCCGGTGCGGGTGCTGGCGAGGATTCGCAATACGACGACCAACCAGGTGACTGGCTCAGGGTCTGCCGCGCACATAGCCGCCGGCATCCGCTGGGCGACCGACAACGGCGCCCAAGTCATCAACATGAGCCTCGGCGGCTACACCGACACCATCGTCGAGCGCGAGGCTGTTGCCTATGCAATCGCCCATGATGTCGTTGTGGTCGCAGCGATGGGCAACGACGGAGTCGCCACACCCTCCTACCCGGCCGCCTACCCGGATGTCATCGCCGTAGCGGCCACCGATTCGGCTGATCACCAGGCGAACTTCTCGAACTTCGGCCCGCACATCGACATCTCGGCTCCAGGTGTCGGGGTGCTGAGTACCTACTGGGACGACACCTACGCCACTCTCAGCGGAACCTCGATGGCTAGTCCCCATGTCGCTGGTGTCGCTGCCCTGGTGCGCTCACGCAACCACCTCCTCTCGGCTGCCCAGGTCGGCGATATCCTGCGGTCCACCGCCAAGCCACTCAGGAAGAATCCGGCGGATGCCGTGCCGAACGATGACTTCGGCTACGGCCTGGTGCAAGCCGCGGCGGCCGTGCGCAAGGCCGCGCCACTGATCGTCAGATCACGGGTGATTCTTTGCCGGTCCGAGATCATCTCGTGCACGTCGCAACTCGTCAGGTGTCAGCCCTCGGTCGGCATTGTGTGCCCCTCGGTCCAAGTGCTGTGCCAGCGTTCGATTCAATTGCCGTGTGTTTCATTGAAGGTGTTGTGTCAACCTTCGGCTGTCGTGCGGTGCCCATCGGTCACGTGTCCTTCAGTGAGATGCCCTTCATTGGCGTGCGGCGAGCAGCCTGGAGACCCGTCCTCCGCAGACGCGGCCGCTGGATGGGAGAACTACGACCCCTACGGCTACGACCCGTATAGCAACCCGTACCAATGACGGCGTATGCGACTGGGAAGCTGCCATCTGCTGATACCGCTCACGCGCGGACAGGACTCGACCCGAAGGCGGTGCTACTCACCGCCGGACTGGCCGGTCCCGTGGAGCTGGCCGCCGCTGAACTGCGAGATGTCTCTCGGTCGCACCAGGTCACATTGGCCGAGTTGCCCGACGGTACGGCGTTTGTCGTCAAGCAGATCAGCGCGCGCACACGTGACTGCGGCCGGTCGCTCGATGCCGAGCTCTATGCCTACCGCCTGGCCACCTGGCAGACCGGCCTGTCCGCCGTACTCCCGACGCCATTGCATCTCGACGAGCGTCATCAAGTCCTCGTGCTACCCGCGGCCGGCGCCGAGCAGCTCTATGTGTGGCAGCTGGGGCAACCCGGGTTTCCCGGCCCGCAGCTGGCTGCGCAGCTCGGCGAGATCCTGGCGAAACTGCACGCGAGCACCACCGACGTGCCCCTGCTCACGGAGGCAAGCTGCGGGGTACTTCAGCTGCCCGATATCCCGAGACGGGACTGGCATATCGGCGACGATTCACCGGCTGCCATGGCAGCTGCCCGAACCGCCGTCGACGACCCGCCGCTCGCGGCCGCACTCCGCCACGCTGCGTCGCTTCTGCACCCCGAGTGCCTGGTCCATGGGGATGTGAAGTGGGACAACGCCGTGATCGACGCCGGACCACCGGCCCGGGTGCGACTCTTCGACTGGGAACTGTCCGGACGGGGCGATCCTGCCTGGGACGTTGCATGCGCTCTCGCCGACACCTCGTTCTTCAGCGTCCGGTCGCCCGGTTCGACAGTTCGGCCCGGGTTGGCAACCGGCTGGCTCAGCCCGAGCATGCGTGCATTGCTTGCCGCCTACGCGGAATGCCGCCGCGATCAGCCAGGTACCGGCCAGGCCATCGACGCGGTTCTGGCAGACCTTGCCGAGCGCGTCCTGTTCTGCTGGATCGGTCGCGGTGTGCACCTGGCAGTGGAGTGTGCCGCCGCCACCGAGGACGCCGGCCATCCTGCCGTCACTGATTTACTCGCCTCGACCCGGCAGCTTGCCCAAGCGTGTCCAGAAGTCCTGCCCCTGGTGCGCTCGGCCGTCGCGCGGTCGCGGTGACGGTCCCTTCCGCGACAGAGGTGGCCCCGTCCACGCCGTCGGTCGAGGGGCTGCCGGCCCCGGTGCGGGACGCGCTGCACCGCGTCGCGGCTTCGGTGCAGTGGCGTACAGGACAGTTCCTGGTGGCCGGCGAACCGGCGGGAGGCACCATCGAGGAACTGGCAGACGCGCTCTACCTGCATTGGTACACAACCGCGCCGCCTGCTGATCGGCGCGAGACGGCACAGGGGCCGGGCTGGCACCGGCAATCCCTGGTTTCCGCCCTACGAGCAGCGCACGCCATGTCCGGCCTCTCGCCTGCACCCTGGACCGTCCTGTCCGCGCAGCCGAGCGGCCTGCTCGTCGCTGCGGCGGGCGGGCTTACGCGAGTCCTGCGGCCGGGTGACTACGTCGCGCAACTGCGGTTGGGCGTTCCGGCGTCGCCGGGCGAACCGGTGTGGGTGACCCGTCGGCTGGACAGCCTCGACCCGGCGACCGGGTTCTGGTGGACCTTCACCGAGCAGAGCCCCGAGCCGCCCTGCGGCCGGGTCTACCTGGACGTGCGACCGACGATGATTGCCCGAGTGGTGCGGGAGGTCACCTCCGTGCTCGGCACACTCGGTTTGCGGTACCAGCTCAAGTGCCCATCCCGGCTCAGCGCGTGCCGCCGCGTCGACACGATGGTGGTGTACCACGAGCGCGATTCGCGGGACTGCCTGATAGCCGCGCTGCTCGACCGGTGGCCGGAACTCGGGCAGATGCTGGAGCCGGCGGTGCCCCCGTTGACATGCGAAGCGGCGCCTGGGCTGTCCTGGGCCGACGACGACGGCGCAGCCCCCGAGCGTTCCTTCGGTGAAACCCGGTGCCATGCCCTGGCGGCTGCGTTGGTGGCAGCGGATTCGCGATGGTCATCGGCGACGTCGAGGCAGCGGGTGTGGCTACTTGCCGCGGGACTGCGCGAGGCCGGGATCGACCCCGCTCGACCGTGGTGTGCACCGCGATGACGGCGGCGATCGAGGATGCAGCCGACCTCGCGGCAGCGGCGCGCCACATCGTTGGTTGCCTCGAGGCCACCGCCGTGTTGTCCGAGGCCGGCGCAACGTGGCAGGCCGAGGTTGTGATCGGGATCGACGATGGCGCACCGGTGATCAGGTATGGCGATATCGGTTGCACCCTCTACGACGGGACGGCTGGCGTTGCGCTCGCGCTGGCGGCCGCCGGGTCCGTCGAAATCGCCGGTGGAGCTGTCAGGCACGCCCTGGCCGGTGCCGAGACGCTGGTGAGCCAGGATCGGCTCGGGCTCTTCGACGGCGCCACGGGCATTGCCGTCGCGGCCATGCAGGTGGGGTGCGCTGCCGACGACGAGGTCCTGCTGGAACGAGCGGCTGCGCTCGCCCGGAGGATCGGCAGGTGCTTGGACGTTGCGGTATCCGGCCGGCCCGCCGCGGTCGACTGCGACCTGATCGGCGGGTTGTCAGGCACCGTCCTCGGACTGCTCAGCCTCGCGGAGCGGGTGGGCGACGACGAACTCCTGGCGTCGCTCACCCAGGCTGGCCACCGGCTGGCAGACGCCGCCGAGCCGCAACTCTGGGGCTCGGCGTGGCCGTCAGGCAGCGCCGGGCCGCCGCTGCTAGGCCTGGCGCACGGAGCGGCCGGCATCGTCCTGGCCCTCGGCGAACTGGCGGCCCTGACCGGTGACGGTCGGCTGGCCTCTGCCGCATGGGAGGGACAGGAATATGAGCGTGGGTGGTACGACGCGGACCGGGTCGACTGGCCTGACCTGCGTGAGATCGAGGCAGGTGCGGACCCGAGCAACTGGATGACCGCTTGGTGTCACGGCGCGCTGGGGATCGGCTCGAGCCGGCTTCGGATGCACGCCCTGGTCGGTGACTCGCTCAGCCAGGCCGAGGTGTCGGCTGCGCTGCAAGCTGCTCGTGATTGCACGGTTCGGGTCGGAACCTCGCTGCGAAACGGAACCGTGAGCGACTGCTCGGCCTGTCACGGGCTTGCCGGCGTGGTGGAACTGCTACTGATCGCCGCCCATGCCCTGGAGGTCGAGGAGCACGCCCGTGCGGCCCGCAGGGTCGCGGGCCTCATGCTGCAGCTGCGTCGCTCGGCCCAGGCCTGGCCCTGCGGTCTGCCCGGAGCCGGGGAGGGGCCCGGGCTGATGACCGGAACCGCGGGCATCGCGCTCACGCTGCTCCGGGCCGCGGGCGCGACTGACGTGCCGACCCCGCTACTCCCCGGCCCCGCGCGATGGTGAGCGAGGTGCCTACGGGGCAGCTCAGAAACCGGTCTGGAGGACGTCGGGTTCGGCGTAGCGCACGCCAGGCATGGCGGCAAGTCGTGCCATCAACCTGCCTTGCTCCGGTTCGGCGTCGTCCTCGAACTCCACCATCATCACGTCCGGCATGGTGGGGGCGAGCGAGGTGACCGTGCGGGCACCAGCGTCCTGCAGGTTCTCGGCGACCAGTTCCCGGTCCGTTCCCTCTTCGAGACCGACCACGAAGCGCATGCATCGAGCCTGCCACAGGGCCGGCTCGAAAGCACTCGCCGATTCCGGAGTTCGTAAGGCGGCAGGTCTTGCGCTGACCAGCACTCGCAGTTATACCCAGACGGACCATCCAGGAGTTATCGACATATCCAGCGCTAAGCGGGCAGGTCACGCATAGGGCCGTTAGGCTGCCCCGAGTTGATCTTGGACGCCGGTCGGGGGAGGTGGGTGTGTGGCGAGCGCGCAGTCGATCGTCGAGGGTGAGGCGTAGTTGAGGCGTAGCGGCCACTACGAACTCACCGCTGAGGTGTCATCCATAAT
>JAVEEO010000344.1 GCA_030840415.1 Pseudonocardiales bacterium
CGGTGCGCAGCACAATTGGCACCTGATCGGGCTCCACCCCCTCGGAATAGCTGACGTCGGCCAGCCAGATGTGGACCGGGTACGGCTGCTCGGCCAGCGTGGCCAGCAGCCGGGCCTGCACCGTCGAGGCCCGCGACTTGCCGGCGAACCAGCGCTGGTGAGCCAGCCAGTCCCGCAGCACCCGGGTCACCTCGGTGGTTTCCACCCTCATCGCCGCGCCCCTTCCTGGTCGGTGGCGGCCTGCCCCGCGCCGCCGTCCTCGCCGCGCCCGGACAGCGCGCCCTCGGGCCAGTCGGTGGCCATCGCGCCCGCCGACGGCAACCCGCTGCCGCCGGGCAGCTGGTGCACCGGGATGCGCAACCAGTAGAAGCCGTGCCCGGCCACCGTGAGCAGGTAGGGCAGTTCGCCGATCGCCGGGAAGTGGCTGCCGCCGGTCATCTCGATCGGCTCGGCGCCCTGCCAGGCCCGCAGGTCGAGCTCGACCGCCTGCGGGAACCGCGAGAGGTTGTTCACGCACAGCACCACGTCGTCGCCGAACTCGCGGACGAAGGACAGCACCGACGGGTTGGAACCGCCCAGGTCGGTGAAGGTGCCGAGGCCGAAGGCCGGGTTCTGCTTGCGCAGCCCGATCATCCGCCGGGTCCAGTGCAGCAGCGAGGAGGTGTTGCGGGTCTGGGACTCGACGTTGGTGACCTGGTAGCCGTAGATCGAGTCCAGGTTCACCGGCAGGTACAGCCGGCCCGGGTCGCACTGGGAGAACCCGGCGTTGCGGTCCGGCGTCCACTGCATCGGGGTGCGGACGCCGTCCCGGTCGCCGAGCCAGATGTTGTCGCCCATCCCGATCTCGTCGCCGTAGTACAGCACCGGCGAGCCGGGCAGCGACAGCAGCAGCGCGGTGAACAGCTCGATCCGGTTCAGGTCGTTGTCCAGCAGCGGGGCCAGCCGGCGCCGGATGCCGATGTTGGCCTTCATGCGGGGGTCCTGGGCGTACTCGTTCCACATGTAGTCGCGTTCCTCGTCGGTGACCATCTCCAGGGTCAGCTCGTCGTGGTTGCGCAGGAAGATGCCCCACTGGCAACTGTCGGGAATGGCGGGCGTCTGGGCCAGGATCTCCGAGATCGGGTAACGGCTCTCGCGCCGGACGGCCATGAAGATCCGCGGCATCACCGGGAAGTGGAAGGCCATGTGGCATTCGTCGCCGCCGACGGAGAAGTCGCCGAAGTACTCGACCACGTCGTCGGGCCACTGGTTGGCCTCGCACAGCAGCACCCGGTCGGGGTAGTTGGCGTCGACCTCCTTGCGCACCCGCTTGAGCACCTGGTGGGTCTCGGGCAGGTTCTCGCCGTTGGTGCCGTCCCGGACGAACAGGTAGGGCACCGCGTCCAGCCGGAAGCCGTCGATGCCGATGTCGAGCCAGAACCGCAGCGCGTCCATGATCGCGTCGACCACGGCCGGGTTGTCGAAGTTGAGGTCGGGCTGGTGGGAGAAGAACCGGTGCCAGAAGTACTGCTTGCGGACCGGGTCGAAGGTCCAGTTGGACGGCTCGGTGTCGACGAAGATCACCCGGGCGTCGGGGTAGCGGCTGTCGTCGTCGGCCCAGACGTAGAAGTCGCCGTACGGGCCGTCGGGATCCTTGCGCGACTCCTGGAACCACGGGTGCTGGTCGGAGGTGTGGTTCATGACGAAGTCGATGATCACCCGGATGCCGCGGTCGTGGGCGGCGTTGAGGAACTCGCGGAAGTCATCGATGGTGCCGAACTCGGGCAGCACGTCGGTGTAGTCGGCGACGTCGTAGCCACCGTCGCGCAGTGGGGACGGGTAGAACGGCGGCAGCCAGAGGCAGTCCACCCCGAGCCACTGCAGGTAGTCCAGTTTGCCGGTCAGGCCCTTGAGGTCGCCGGTCCCGTCGCCGTTGGAGTCGGCGAAGCCACGGACCAGTACCTCGTAGAACACCGCGCGCTTGAACCATTCCGGATCAGGCACCTCGGAGGCGGGGTGGTTCAGTTCGGTTTCCACTGCCGATGCTCCTCACACGTTTGCCAAACTGCGCCGCATGCACGCCGTACGCAAGCCTTGCCAATCCCTACCGGTAGCCGCGCGGCCCGGCTCGGGCCACCCGCGGACCCGAGTCTGCCACGTGCTGTAAACGCTCACGGAAAGCACACCTGGCGCCGGCCGGGCTGCCCCGGTGGTCGCGCCACGACTCAGCCGACCCGGACGATCGCCGCCGATTCGGCGGCCAGCCGCACGGTGCCGGCCGCGGCCCCGGACGAGCCGGACAACCCGAATGAGCCGGACGAGCCGGACGAGCCGCTGTCCGGCAGGCTCGCGGTATCGGTGGCCAGCACGATCTCGCTCGCGCCCGGCACCGGCACGTCCTGCGGCTGGCCGGCCAGGTTGGCCACCACCCGCAGCTCGCCGCGGTGCACGACCAGCCAGTTCGCGTCGGCGTCGAAGTCCACCTCGACCTCGGTCAGCAACGGCGCGGCCAGGCTCGGCTCGTCGCGGCGCAGCCGGATCAGTTCGCGGTACAGCCGCAGCATCTCGGCGTGGCTGCCGGTCTCGGACTCCGCCCAGTTCAGCACCGCCTCGTGGTAGGCGGCCGGGTCCTGCGGATCGATCATCTGCGAGACGTCCCAGCCGTGGTCGGCGAACTCGGCGATCCGGCCCTCGCTGACCGCCCTGGCCAGCTCCGGCTGCGGATGCGAGGTGAAGAACGGCCACCGGGTGCTGGCCGCCCACTCCTCACCCATCCACAGCATCGGGGTGAAGGGCGAGCTGAACAGCAGCATCGCGCCGATCTTGAGCTTGCCGGTGCTGGTCAGCTCGGGCAGCCGGTTGCCGGCCGCCCGGTTGCCGACCTGGTCGTGGTCCTGCAGGAAGACCACGAACCGCCAGCCCGGGGTGTGCTCGCGGTCCACCGGCTTGCCGTGGTCGCGACCGCGGAAGGAGGAGTACGTCCCGTCGTGGAAGAACGCCCGGGTGAACACCTTGGCCAGGCTCTCCAGCGAGCCGAAGTCGGCGTAGTAGCCGCCCCGCTCGCCGGTCAGCATCGCGTGCAGCACGTGGTGCACGTCGTCGTCCCACTGGGCGTCGAGACCGTAGCCGCCCTGCTTCGCCCCGGTTTCGCCTTCGGCGCGCGGGGTGATCAGCATCGCGTCGTTGAGGTCGGACTCGGCGATCAGCGGCAGCGGCCGGCCGACCGCCGCGCTGAGCTCGTCGACCTCGATGGCCAACTGCTCGAGCAGGTGGGTCGGCGACGAGTCCTGCAGGGCGTGCACCGCGTCCAGCCGCAGGCCGTCGATGTGGAAGTCGCGCAACCAGGTCAGGGCGTTGTCCAGGATGTAGCGGCGCACCTCGTCGCTGCCGTCGGAATCGAGATTGACCAGGTCGCCCCAGGTGTTTCGCCCGGTCTTGAGGTACGGGCCGAACCGGGGCAGGTAGTTGCCGCTGGGGCCGAGGTGGTTGTAGACCACGTCCAGGATCACCGCCAGGCCCCTGGCGTGGCAGGCGTCGACGAACCGCTTGAGCGCGTCCGGGCCGCCGTACGGCTCGTGCACGGCGTACCAGGCCACCCCGTCGTAGCCCCAGTTCCAGACCCCGTTGACGGCGTTGACCGGCAGCAGCTCGACGTGGCTGATGCCCAGCTCCACCAGGTGGTCCAGCCGCTCGATGGCCGAGTCCAGGGTGGCGCCGGGGGTGAAGGTGCCGATGTGCAGCTCATAGATCACCGCGCCGGGCAGCTCGCGGCCGGTCCAGCTGCCGTCCTGCCAGCGGTGGGCGGTGTCGTCGTAGACCTCGGTCAGGCCGTGCACCCCGTCGGGCAGCCGCTGCGAGCGCGGGTCCGGCACGGGGGTTTCGTCGTCGTCGAGCAGGTAGCCGTACCGGGTACCCGGCGCCAGGTCCTCCTCCAACTGCCACCAGCCGGGCCGGTCCTGGGCCGGCACCAGCTCGGCGATCCGGTCGGTGCCGATGGCTGCTCGCACCCGGCTGGCCAGCGGTGCCCACACTGCGGGTCGCATCCTCGTCCTCGCCTCGCGTTCGGTACTCGATGCTCGGGCCTGTTTGTTCAGGCCGGTGTTGCTCGCCGGGTGTTCGCCCGGCCGGATCTGGCGCGGTGGTCGGCCAGTCCGCTTCAGTCGGTCAAGGGTCAGCGGTCAAAGGGTTCAGCGGTCAAAGGGTTCAGCGGTCAAAGGGTTCAGTCGGCCCGGGTCAGGAAGGCCACCGGATAGCGCCGCAGCAGCTGTGCCAGCCGGACCCGTCCGTCATACTGCTCGCCGGTCAGCTGGTCCAGATAGCGGCCCGGGCCGAGCTCGAGGACGCTGTCCTGCCAGCCGCCGGCGCGCCGCAGCCCGACCGGCAGCCGGGTGGCCACCGCCACCGCCCCGCCGCGGTCGAAGGCGACGGCATGGTCGGCGGTCAGGCCCGAGACGGTCAGCGGGGTATAGCCGGTGAACCGCTCGGGACGCTCACGCCGCTCGCGCAGCACCCGGCTGGTCAGCCACAGCTTGGCCGCCCCGGCCTGCTCCAGCGGCGGACCGCCGGCGGCGTCTGCGAAGCCGGCCAGCAGTTGCCGGCGCAGCTCGAAGGCCACCGGCCGCCGGTTGTCCGGGTCCACCAGCGAGTAGTCGTAGAGCTCGGTGCCCTGGTAGACGTCCGGTACGCCGGGCATTGCCAGCTGCACCAGCTTCTGGGACAGGCTGTTGGACCAGCCGTCCGGGGTGATCTCGGTGATCAGCTCGTCCAGCAGCCGGTGCACCTGATCGTCGTCGTAGGCCCGGTCCACCGCCTGGTGCACCGCGGCCTCGAAGCCGGCATCCGGGTCGCGCCAGCCGGTGCCCTCGGTGGCCTCCCGCATCGCCTTCTCGGCGTAGGCGTGCATTCGATCGCGTTCGATCCAGCCGGCGCCGGCGAAGCTCTGCCACAGCAGGTAGCCGAACGCGGCGGACGGGATGGGCGCGGCCGCCAACAGCCGCTCGGCGGTGCCGTACCAGCGCTCGCCGAGTTCGGGCAGCACCGCCAGCCGGGCCCGGACGTCCTCGCTGCGCTTGGTGTCGTGGGTGGACAGCGTGGTCATCGACTCCGGCTGCAGCTGCTGGCGTTGCTGCTGGGCGGCGTGGAACCGCGCCGGCGTGCTGCCGTAGCCGCCCGGGTCGCCGCCCACCTCGTTCAGGCCGACGGCGCGGTTGTAGCGGTAGTAGGCGGTGTCCTCGACGCCCTTGGCCATGATCGCGCCGGTCGCCTGCTCGAACCGGATGCTGATCTCGGTGCCGGCATCGGACAACAGCGGCAGCAGGTTTGTGAGAGCCTCGCGGATTTCGGGACGCCGGCTGGCGGCCAGCTCGGCGGCGGCGTCGAGGTGCTCGGCACCGACCGGGTGGTAGGAGCGGTAGACGCCGAAGGCGACGGCCAGCTCGGTCAGGGCCTGCACCAGGTCCTCGTCGCTGACCCGGAGCTCGGGCTGGGCGTGCCGGACGGCGCGGGTGATCCGCAGCAGCTCGGCATGCAGGATGGACTCGGCCACCGTCCGCTTGCCCTGTTCCAGGTGCTCGGTCCAGCTGCGCCGGTCGCCGGTCAGCTCGGCGTAGCGGCGGCTGACCTCGGCCTCGGCCGCCGGGTCGTAGAGCAGGGTGTTCACCTCGGCCAGCGCGTCGTAACCGGTGGTGCCGGCCACCGGCCAGCCGGCCGGCAGCTGCTCGCCCGGCTCGGTGATCTTTTCCACCAGGATCCAGGCGTCCGGGGCGGCGGTGGCCAGCCGGTCCAGGTAGCCGGCCGGGTCGGCCAGCCCGTCCGGATGGTCGATCCGGATGCCCTGCACGTCGCCGGCGGCGACCCAGCGCAGCACCTCGGCGTGGCTGGCGTCGAAGACCGCCTCGTCCTCGACCCGGATGCCGGCCAGGTCGGTGACGGCGAAGAACCGCCGGTAGTTCTGCTCGTCGTCGGCCCGCCGGTAGCTGACCAACTCGTAGTGCTGGCGGGCGTGCACCTCGCCGGCGCTGTCGCCGGGGCCGGCGGTGCCCTCGGCGATCGGGTAGCGGTGCTCGAAGTAGCGCAGCTCGCCGTGTACCACGCTGAGCTGGTCGTCGCCGGCGTCGTCGCCCAGCACCGGCAACTTGATCCGGCCGTTGCCGGCCCGCCAGTCGACGTCGAACCAGGCGGCGTATTGCGAGTCCGGGCCGTCGCGCAGCAGTTGCCACCACGGCTCGTTCTGGGCGGCGTCGGCCACCCCCATGTGGTTGGGCACGATGTCGACCACGGTCTGTAGGCCGAGCGCGCGGGCCGCGGCGGCCACCGCCAGCCGGCCCTGCTCGCCGCCGCGCTCGGCATCGACCCGGCGGTGACTGGTGATGTCGTAGCCGTGGTCCGAGCCCGAGGTGGCCTGCAGGATCGGCGACAGGTAGATCGCCTGCACCCCGAGCGCATCGAGGTAATCGGCCAGCTCCGCCGCCGCCGACAGCGGGAACTGCCGGCGGATCTGCAGGCGGTAGGTCGAGCCGGGGACGAGGGTGCCCCGGGTCATTCGGCCAGGCTCCGTAGCACCACCATGGCCCGCGGCTGCACGGTGACGGAGCCACCGGGGATGATCGGCTTGAGGTCGGCCTCCTCGGCGGAGGGGGCGACGGCGGTGTCGAGCACCACCTCCCAGTGCGTCTCGTGCAGCTCCTTCGGCGTGATGAACTCCAGCGGCTCGTCATGGGCCGAGAAGCACAGGATGAACGAGTCGTCGGTGACCCGACCGCCCCGGTCGTCGGTGCCGGTGATCGCCTCGCCGTTGAGGAACACCGCGACGGCCCGGCCGAAGCCCGACCCCCAGTCGTCTTCGGTCATCACGCTGCCGTCGGGCCGCAGCCAGGCGATGTCGGGCAGCCCGGAGCCGCCCTTGCCACCGGCGGGCCGTCCGTCGAAGAACCGGCGGCGGCGGAAGGTCGGGTGGTCGCGGCGCAGCTGGGTGACCTTGCGGGTGAAGGCCATCAGGTCGGTGTCGGCCGACTCCCAGTCGATCCAGGTCAGCTCGTTGTCCTGGCAGTAGCCGTTGTTGTTGCCCTGCTGGGTCCGGCCGAGCTCGTCGCCGTGGCTGATCATCGGCACGCCCTGGGACAGCAACAGGGTGGCGAGGAAGTTGCGCTGCTGGCGGCCCCGCAGCTCGAGGACGTCGGGGTCGTCGGTGGGACCCTCGACGCCGCAGTTCCAGGACCGGTTGTGGCTCTCGCCGTCGTTGTTGCCCTCGCCGTTGGCCTCGTTGTGCTTCTCGTTGTAGGAGACCAGGTCGCGCAAGGTGAAACCGTCATGGGCGGTGACGAAGTTGATGCTGGCCACCGGCCGGCGCGCGGAGTGCTCGTACAGGTCGGCCGAGCCGGTCAGCCGGGCCGCGAACTCGCCGATGGTGGCCGGCTCGCCGCGCCAGAAGTCGCGGACCGTGTCGCGGTACTTGCCGTTCCACTCGGTCCATTGCGGCGGGAAGTTGCCGACCTGGTAGCCGCCGGGCCCGATGTCCCACGGCTCGGCGATCAGCTTGACCTGGCTGACCGTCGGGTCCTGCTGGACGAGTTCGAAGAAGCTGGACAGCCGATCGACGTCGTAGAACTCCCGGGCCAGGGTGGCGGCCAGGTCGAACCGGAAGCCGTCGACGTGCATCTCGGTGACCCAGTAGCGCAGCGAGTCCATGATCAGCTGCAGCGAGTGCGGATGCCGGACGTTGAGGCTGTTGCCGGTGCCGGTGTAGTCGGTGTAGTAGCGCTTGTCGCTGTCCTCGAGCCGGTAGTAGGCGGCGTTGTCGATGCCGCGGAAGGAGACCGTCGGCCCCATGTGGTTGCCCTCGGCGGTGTGGTTGTAGACCACGTCGAGGATCACCTCGATGTCGGCGGCGTGCAGTGCGCGCACCATCGCCTTGAACTCCTGGACCTGGCCGCCCGGGGTGGCCGACGAGCTGTACTTGGAGTCCGGGGCCAGGAAGCCGATGGTGTTGTAGCCCCAGTAGTTGCTCAGGCCCTTGTCGAGCAGGGTCGAGTCGTTGGCGAAGTGGTGCACCGGCATCAGCTCGAGCGCGGTCACCCCCATCGACTGCAGGTGCTCGATGATCACGGGGTGCGCCACGCCGGCATAGGTGCCGCGCAGCTCCTCGGGCAGGTCCGGGTGCCGTTCGGTCAGGCCCTTGACGTGCGCCTCGTAGATCACCGTGTCCGCGTACTGCCGCTTCGGCGGCCGGTCCACGCCCCAGTCGAAGAACGGGCTGATCACCACCGACTTCGGCATCTGGGCGGCCGAGTCCTCGTCGTTGCGGCTGTCCGGATCGCCGAAGTTGTAGCCGAACAGCGACTGATCCCACTGGAAGTGGCCGTGGATGGCCTTGGAGTAGGGATCGAGCAGCAGCTTGTTTGGATTGCACCGCTGGCCGTTCTCCGGGTCGTACGGGCCGTACACCCGGTAGCCGTAGAGCTGGCCGGGCTCGACGCCGAGCAGGAAGGCGTGCCAGACCAGGCCGTCGACCTCGGGCAGCTCCACCCGGGTCTCGACGCCGTCGGCGTCGAACAGGCACAGCTCCACCCGTTCGGCGACCTCGCTGAAGAGCGCGAAGTTGGTGCCGGAGCCGTCATAGGTGGCGCCCAGCGGATAGGCATTGCCTGGCCAGATCTGCATGTGTTCCCCTCGAATCGCGCAACGCCGAAACCTTCAGCGTTCGCCGGGTGCTCGCACATGGCCAGACGAGCGGGCGCCCGCGCTGGGCACGGAGCACCGAAGCTCGAGTCTAGCCGAGCGGCGGGCTGCTCTCTGACCGGCATCGACCACCCGGGCCGGCACCGGCGGGTCGCCCGGCGGGCTGAGGTACGTTGCAAGCCGGCTCAGCAGCAGCCGCCTACCGCCG
>JAVEEO010000345.1 GCA_030840415.1 Pseudonocardiales bacterium
GATGATCATCATCGCGCTGGGGGCGGTGGTCGGCTGGCTGGTCTACAACCCGCTGCTGGCGATCCTCAAGCAGCCGTACTGCAACATCCCCTACGAGCACCGACTGGGCGCGCTGAACCAGAGCGCCGAGCAGTGCAAGCTGCTGTTCCGGGCGCCGCTGGACGGCTTCACGATCCGGCTCAAGGTCTCGGTGGTGGCCGGGGCCGTGCTCACCGCCCCGCTGTGGCTCTACCAGCTGTGGGCCTTCGTCACCCCGGGCCTGCGCCGCCACGAGAAGCGCTGGACGGTCGCCTTCGTCGCGGCCTCCACCATCCTGTTCGCGGTGGGCATGGGGCTGGCCTACTTCACGCTGTACAAGGGCCTGGACGTGCTGATCACCCAGGCCGGCAGCGGCACCCAGGCCGGCCTGGATGTCACGTACTACATCTCGTTCGTGATCCTGATGCTCACCGTGTTCGGCGCCTCCTTCGAACTGCCGCTGCTGATCGTGATGCTCAACGCCGTCCGGGTGCTGCCGTTCTCGCTGCTCAAGCGCGGCCAGCGGATCGGCATCTTCCTGATCTTCCTGTTCGCCGGCGTGGCCACCCCGTCGACCGACCCGTTCACCATGACCGCGATGGCCCTGCCGATGTGCCTGCTGTTCGAGCTCGCGGTGCTCTGGTGCTTCCTGCACGACCGGCGGCGGGCCCGGCGCGAGGCGGCGGCCGAGGCCGAGCAACTGCCCGACGACGTGGCCTCGACGGTGGACCCGCTTCCCGAGCGGCTGCCCGACGAGTCGCGGCAGGGAACCGGGTGGAGCGAGCTGCCCTGATCCGGCGGCCCGGGCACACCGGCGGACCGGCCTGTCAGTGCCGTCAGGCACGATGGGGAGGTGTCGACTTCCACCACGCACGGCTCCGCGGACCGCTCACCGACCGCCGATGACGGCTTCACCCCGGATCCGAACCGCTGGAAGGCACTGGCGGTCTGCCTGATCGGCGGCGCGATGGTGCTGCTGGACGTCTCGATCGTCAACGTGGCGCTGCGCTCAATCAGCGTGGGCCTGCACGCCTCCGGCGATGCCATCCAGTGGGTGCTGTCGGGTTACTCGCTGACCTTCGGACTGCTGCTGGTACCGGCCGGCCGGCTCGGTGACGCCCGGGGCCGACGGCGGCTGTTCATCTTCGGCATGTTGGCCTTCACGTTCGCCAGCGTGCTGTGCGGGGCGGCGCCGAACGCCACCTGGCTGGTGATCGCCCGGCTGACCCAGGGGCTGGCCGCGGGCCTGCTGACGCCCCAGATCAGCGCGCTGATCCAGCAACTGTTCCGGGGCCGCGAGCGCGGCAAGGCGTTCGGGCTGTTCGGTGCCATGGTCGGCATCTCGACCGCGCTGGGCCCGGTGATCGGCGGCCTGCTCATCCAGATCTTCGGCGAGTCCGAGGGCTGGCGCTTCGTGTTCTTCGTCAACCTTCCGATCGGCCTGATCGCGGTGCCGTTCGCGATGCGGCTGCTGCCGCCGGCCACCGCCGAGCAGCGGGGCCAGCAGCACGACCTGGATCCGGTTGGGGTGCTGCTGCTCGGCGCCGGCGTGGTGGTGCTGCTGCTGCCGTTCGTGCAGGAGCAGCAGTGGAAGGGCAACGCCAAGTGGCTGCTGCTGCCGCTGGCCGCGCTGCTGCTGGCCGCCTTCCTGGCCTGGGAGGTGCGCTACCGAAACCGCGGCCGGGAGGCCCTGGTGGACCTCACCCTGTTCCACCGCCGATCGTTCTCCTTCGGCAGTTCGATGATCACCGTCTACTTCGCCGGCTTCACCTCGCTGTTCTTCGTCCTGACCCTGCTCCTGCAGTTCGGGCTGGGGTACTCGGCGCTGCTGGCCGGCGTCGTCACACTGCCGTTCGCGATCGGTTCCGGGGTGGCGGCGGGGGTGTCGGGCCGGGTGGTGCACCGGTTCGGCCGCCGGCTGGTGCTCATCGGGTTGGGGCTGGTGGTGATCGGCTACCTCGGGGTGATCCTGGTGATCCGCGAGGTGCCGGCCTCGACCACCGGCTGGTCGCTGATCGCCCCGCTGCTGGTGGGTGGCATCGGCTCGGGCCTGGTGATCGCGCCGAACCAGACGCTGACGCTGTCGGAGGTGCCGGTGGCCCAGGGCGGCACCGCGGGTGGGCTGATCCAGGTGGGCCAGCGGATCGGGTCGGCGATCGGCATCGCCGCGGTCGGATCGGTGTTCTACGCCCAGTTGGCGGCCAGCCATGGCAGTTACAACCACGCGCTGCAAGGGGGGCTGCTGGTGGCGGTGCTGTTCCTGGTGGTGGCCCTGGTGCTGGCCGCCGGCGACCTGCTGCTGCGCGACCGGACCGGCGAGGCCGACCTGGCCGGCAAGGGCGCCCGGGCAGCCGCCTGAGTCCATCCCTTCGCCTCGGGGACTAGTATTCGACACTGTGTTCGATTAGACTTCGGACATGGGTCAGCGAGCGCAGAACAGGGCCCCGGGCGGTGAGGTCCGGTGACCGCGCCGGTGCCGGATCGGGCAGTCAACCGCCGCCGACGGGCGGTGACGGCCCGCTCGGCCACCTTCGATCCGGTGGACCACGGCTGGTCGGAGTTGGTGGTGCTGCTGCCCAGCACCGATGCCGCCACCGTCCTGCTGCTGTGCGAGGAGGCCGCCGAGCGGGCCGGTTGAGCGGTCGGCGGCTGCCGCGAGTCGCTCGCGGTGGCCCGTACGCTGAGGGTATGTCCTCGCCGGCGCAGCAGTATGCCCAGTCTCGCCAGCGGGCGAAGTACCCGAAGGCAACGGAGTTCCAGGCCGACTACAGCTTCGATCTCGACGATTTCCAGATCCAGGCATGCCAGGCGCTGGAGGACGGCTACGGTGTGCTGGTCTGCGCGCCCACCGGCGCGGGCAAGACGGTGGTCGGCGAGTTCGCGATCTACCTGGCGCTCGCGGTGGGGCAGAAGTGCTTCTACACCACACCCATCAAGGCGCTGTC
Source organism: Pseudonocardiales bacterium (assembly GCA_030840415.1). Taxonomy (GTDB): domain Bacteria; phylum Actinomycetota; class Actinomycetes; order Mycobacteriales; family Jatrophihabitantaceae; genus Jatrophihabitans_A. The sequence continues at coordinate 2,964 of JAVEEO010000345.1, forward strand.
CAACCAGAAGTACAACGACCTGCTGCAGCGCTACGGCCCGGCCAACGTCGGGCTGCTGACCGGCGACAACGCGATCAATCCGCACGCGCCGATCGTGGTGATGACCACCGAGGTGCTGCGCAACATGCTCTACGTGGGCAGCGAGGCGCTGGCCGGCCTGGGCTTCGTGGTGATGGACGAGGTGCACTACCTCGGGGACCGGTTCCGCGGCGCGGTCTGGGAAGAGGTGATCATCCACCTGCCGGACTCGGTACGGCTGGTGTCGCTGTCGGCCACCGTGTCCAACGCCGAGGAGTTCGGCGACTGGCTGGTCGAGGTGCGCGGCGACACCCGGGTGATCGTGCACGAGGAGCGGCCGGTGCCGCTGTGGCAGCACATGCTGGTCGGCAACCGGATGTTCGACCTGTTCGCCGAGAGCGCCGACCCCGCGCCGGGCGGCCCCGGTGAGGGCGCCGTGCACGATGCCGTCCGGGTCGACCCGACGCTGCTGCGCTACGTCCGGGAACGGCTGCGCACCACCGACCTGGCCAACTCCCGCCATTCCGGCGGCGGCCGGGACCGCTACCGCGGCGGCGGCCCGGGGCTGCGCTGGCGGCCACCGTCGCGTCCGGACGTCATCGCCCGGCTCGACCGGGAGGGGTTGCTGCCGGCGATCACCTTCCTGTTCAGCCGGGCCGGTTGCGACGCGGCCGTGCGGCAGTGCGTGGCCGCCAACCTGCGGCTGACCACCGACGACGAGCGCGAGGACATCCGACTGCTGGTGGAGAACCGGACCGCGAACCTGGCCGCCGAGGACCTCGACGTGCTCGGCTACTGGGAGTTCTCCGAGGGCCTGCAGCGGGGCATCGCCGCTCACCACGCCGGCATGATCCCGGCCTTCAAGGAGGTGGTGGAGGAGTTGTTCGTCCGCGGCCTGGTACGGGTGGTGTTCGCCACCGAGACGCTGGCGCTGGGCATCAACATGCCGGCCCGCACGGTGCTGCTGGAGCGGCTGGTCAAGTTCAACGGCGAGACGCACGCCGACCTGACCCCGGGGGAGTACACCCAGCTCACCGGCCGGGCCGGCCGCCGGGGCATCGACATCGAGGGCCACGCGGTGGTGCAGTGGAGCCCCGAGGTCGATCCGGCCCGGGTCGCCGGGCTGGCCTCGACCCGCACCTACCCGTTGCGCTCGTCGTTCCGGCCCTCCTACAACATGGCGATCAACCTGGTCTCCCAGGTGGGCCGCGACACCGCCCGCGCGCTGCTCGAGTCGTCCTTCGCCCAGTTCCAGGCCGACCGTTCGGTGGTCGGCCTGACCCGTCAGATCAGCCGCAACGACAAGGCGCTGGCCGACTTCGAGAACCGGATGCACTGCCATCTGGGGGACTTCGCCGAGTACCAGGAGCTGCGCCAGCGGATCTCCGAGCGGGAGAAGTCACTGACCCGCAAGGGGGTTTCCGACCGCCGGGCGGCGGTGGTCCAGTCGCTGGAGGCCCTCAAGGCCGGGGACGTGATCAGGATCCAGTCCGGACGGCGGGCCGGCCTGGCCGTGGTGGTGGACCCCGGCACCTCGCCGATCGCCGACCCGCGACCACTGGTGGTGACCGAGGACCGCTGGTCGGGGCCGGTCACCCCGCTGGACTTTCCGCACACCGTCGAGGTGCTCGGCCACCTGCCGATCTCCAAGCACTTCAACCACCGCAGCCCGGCCGCTCGCAAGGACGTCGCCTCCTCGATCCGCAATCTCCGGATCGCCGACCAGCCGGCGCACCGGCGGCGGGAGCGGGCCGGCGCAGCCGACGACCTCGAACTGGCCGGCCTGCGGGCGGGCCTGCGCGCCCATCCCTGCCACGGCTGCCACGACCGGGAGGAGCACGCCCGGTGGGCCGAGCGGGCCACCCGGCTGCGCCGGGAGAACGAGGCGTTGCGCGACCGGGCCGAGGGCCGGACCCATTCACTGTCGCGGACCTTCGACCGGGTGTGCGCGCTGCTCACCGAGCGCGGTTACATGAGCCCGGTGGTGGCCGACGGCGAGCACGGCTTCGGCACGGCCGGACCGATCGCGGCGGAGCTGGGCACCGCGGAGCGGGTGACGACTGAACGGGCCGAGGCTGAACCGATCGACGCTGAGCCGGCAACTGCTGAGCCGGTTCTGGCTGAAACCATCACGACGGCAGGCCGGCAGCTGTCGCGGATCTGGTCGGAGTCGGACCTGCTGATCGCCGAATGCCTGCGCAGCGGTGCCTGGTCCGGGCTGAACGCCGCCGAGCTGGCCGGGGTCTGCTCGGCGATGGTCTACGAGGCCCGGCGGGACGAACCGACCGCGCCGAAGCTGCCCGGTGGCCCGCTGCGCGAGGCGCTGCGCGACACCCTGCGGCTGTGGGGCGAGATCAGCGAGCGGGAGGCCGCCCACCGGCTGCCGCTGTCGCGGGAACCGGACCTGGGCTTCGTCTGGGCCAGTTACCGGTGGGCCAAGGGTGACTCGCTGGACCGGGTGCTGAACTCGATGTCCGACGACGGCACCGGGTTGCCGGCCGGCGACTTCGTGCGCTGGATGCGCCAGTTGCTCGACCTGCTCGAGCAACTGGCCCGGGCCGACGCAATCGATCCGGGCATCCGGGCCACCGCGGCGGCTGCCTGCACCGCGCTGCGGCGCGGCGTCATCGCCCAGCAGCTCTGACAGCACCTGCGCGATCATCGGCCCGGTCCGCGAGCCGCTCGGCGGGTCACCGGGACCCGGCGCCGGCGATCACCCGGTCGCGGAGCGGGCCGCCGCCTCCAGCCGCTCGCGGTAACCGGACCAGTAGGCCTCGTCCAGCTCCGGCGTGCCGGCATTGCCGTTGCGCAATCCCGTTGCGCCATCGATCAATTCCCGAAGGATGTCGGCGTGCCCGGCATGCCGGTGGGTCTCGGTGGCCATGTGCATCAGCACCAGGTGCAAGGTCACCTCGCGGTGCTCGGGCGGCCACCAGGGCACCGCGCCGACCGCATCCAGCGGCAGTTGCTCGATCGTCTCGTCCGAGTGCCCCCAGCTGTGCCGGTACAGCTCGATGATCTGCTGCCGGCTCTCCGACGCGGTGGCCCACATGTCCGCCCGGGGTTCGGCGTCGTTGTCGAGCCAGGGCAGCGGCAACGGGCTCGGCCGGCCGAACGTCTCGCCGAAGTAACCGAGTTCGACGCTGGCCACGTGCTTGACCAGGCCCAGCAGGTTGGTGCCGGTCGGGGTCATCGGCCGGCGGGCGTCGTACTCGGACAGGCCCTCCAACTTCCACAGCAGCGCCTCGCGGCCCCGCTGCAGGTAGCGGTGCAGGTCATGCTTCGCGGTATCAACCATGCCGGCAGCCTGGCACAACCTCACGGCCGGCGGCGTGCGAGCTCGGTCCAGCGGCGGTGTCGCCGGTCAGCCGGCGATCTTGGCCAGCGTGGTGGTCAGCCGCTGCATAGCGCTCTCGATGCCGAACTTCTCGCCCAGCGCCGCCAGCATCTCCGGGTCGACCGGCGCGGCCGGGATCGCGGTCTGCAGCTCGTCCACCGGAACGTCGGTGCGCCCGCGCACCACCGCCGGCGCGACCGCGAGGTAGTCCAGCGAGGCCAGGATCTTGGAACGGACCGAGCCACCCATCTGCTCACCGGACTGGGCCGCCGCCACGATGTCCTCGATCCTGCCGTACTTGGCCACCACCGCGGCCGCGGTCTTGGCCCCGATGCCGGCCACCCCGGGCAACCCGTCGGACGGGTCGCCGCGCAGCATCGCGAAGTCGGCGTAGTGCCCGGCCGGTATGCCGTACTGGGCCTGCACCTCCTCGGGGGTGAACGCCACGATGTTGGAGATCCCCTTGCCGGTGTAGAGCACCCGCACCCGGTCGGTGGCCAGGTCGATCAGGTCCCGGTCACCGGACACCACGTCCACCTCGACGCCCCGGCCGCCGTAGCGGTGGGCCAGCGTCGCGATCACGTCGTCGGCCTCGAAGCCGTCCGCGCCGACCGAGCACAGGCCGGCCGCCTTGAGCACCGCCAGCAGGATCGGCACCTGCGGCTCGAGCAGGTCCGGCACCGTCTCCACGTCCGGGGTGTCGCCGGCGGTGGTGTACTCCACCCGGTGCGCCTTGTACGAGGGCAGCAGCGCCACCCGGAAGGCCGGCCGCCAGTCGTAGTCCAGGCAGGCGACGAAGTCGGTCGGCTGGTAGCGGGTGATCAGGGTCGAGACCATGTCGGTAAAGCCGCGGACGGCGTTGACCGGCATCCCGTCCGGAGCGGTCACCGTGTCGGGAACGCCGTAGAACGCGCGGAAGTACAGGCTGGCCGAGTCCAGGAGCATCACTCTTCTCACCCGGCACACGATAACGGCCGCACACGCTAGCGTCGTGAGCATGGTGTGCGTGATCGGCGAGGCGCTGATTGACCTGGTGATGGATCCGGCGACCGCGGGCTCGCCCGGGCCGAAGGGCTACCTGGCCCATCCGGGAGGCAGCCCGTTCAACGTCGCGGTGGGCCTGGCCCGGCTGGGCCAGCCCACCGAGCTGCTGGGCCGGCTGGCCGGCGACGCCTTCGGCCGGCAGCTGCGCGCCCATGCCGAGGCCAACGGGGTCGACCTCGGTTACGCCGTCGACGCCACCGAGCCGAGCACACTGGCCGTGGTCAGCCTGGACGCCGACCGCAACGCCAGCTACGACTTCTACCTGACCGGCACCGCGGACTGGCAGTGGAGCGCCGCCGAGCTGGACCGGATGCCGGCCGACACCTCCTGGATCCACACCGGCTCGCTGGCGTCCTGGACCGACCCCGGTGCCGGGGTTATCGCCGACCAGCTGCGCCGGCGCCGGGACCGGCACCCGGTGGCGGTCAGCTACGACCCGAACATCCGACCGGCGCTGCTGCCCGATCACGGCGCCGCGCTCGTCCGGGTCGAGGCGATGGTCGGCCTGGCCGATGTGGTCAAGGCATCGGCCGAGGACCTGGACTGGCTCTACCCCGGCCAGGACGCCGATCAGGTGCTGCGCCGGTGGCGCTCGCTCGGGCCCTCGGTCGTGGTGCTGACCGACGGCGGCCGCGGTGCCCGCTTCCTGGCCGCCGACGGCGAGGTCGCCACGGTGCCGAGCCGGCCGGTGACGGTGGTGGACACCGTCGGGGCCGGCGATGCCTTCATGGCCGGGCTGATCAACGCGCTGGTCCGGTCCGGGCTCAGTGCCGCGGCGGTGCCGGCCGCGGTGGCCGAAGCAATCCTGGTGGCGGCACTGACCTGCGCCCGGGCCGGTGCCAACCCGCCGACCGCGGCCGAGCTGGCCGCCGCTCAGGAACCTGGCTAGCCGCGCTGGCTCTGCCTGCGGGCGCTGAGGGCGACGACAGCTGACGACAGCGACCCTGTTCACGTAATCCTGGTGAAGTTAGGTCCGATCGGCTCGCTGCTCGTCGATGAGTTGCACGTAGCGCTCGTACTCGGAATCGACTCGACGGCGAATACGGACGAGCGTTCCTTCCTCCATCCTGTAAGTTCGTTCGGGATCGCCTCGGAAAGACAGCCAGTTGAAGCTAGTAGACACCCATGTGGT
>JAVEEO010000372.1 GCA_030840415.1 Pseudonocardiales bacterium
CGATGACCAGCGGGATGGTCACCACCACGCCGGCCGCCATCTGGGTACCGAAGGGCTGGTCGAACGCGTACTGGCCGGTGAACTGCGACACGATCACGTTGGCGGTCTTGTAGTCGTTCTTGTTGACCACGCTGACCGCGATGATGAACTCGTTCCACGCCGAGATGAACACCAGGATCGCGGTGGTGAAGACCCCCGGCGCGGCCAGCGGCAGGATCACCCGGCGGAACGCCTGGGCCGGCGTGCAGCCGTCGATCTGCGCCGCTTCCTCAAGCTCGAACGGCATCTGCCGGAAGAACGCGGTGAGCAGCCAGATCGCCAGCGGCAGCCCGAAGCTGAGGCTCGGCACGATCATCGCCTGGTAGGTGTTGATCCAGCCGATGTCGGTGAAGAGCTGGAGCATCGGCACCACGATCGCGATACCGGGGAACATCGACGTCGCGATGATCAGCGCGAGGGCCAGGCCCTTGCCCCGGAAGTCCAGCCGGGCCAGCACGTAGGCCGCCGAGATGCCGATGAGCAAGGTGAGCACGGTCGTCACGCCGGCCACGATGACGCTGTTGAGCAGCCCGCGCGCGAAGCCGTTGCCGGAGGAGAACGCGGCCTTGAGGTTGTCCCACGAGAACGGGACCGGAAGTGGCGAGTTGGAGAACTGGTCGTTCGGCCGGCGCAGCGCCGAGACGACCATCCAGTAGAACGGCGCCAGGCAGTAGATCACGATGATGGCGATGCCCAGGTACTGCCAGGGACTCCCGCCCTCGCGCCCACTCTTCCGGCCTTCGGCGGCGACCTTCTTCTTCTTCGACGGCGGGACGTCGGTGATCGACACGGCCGGGATCGACTGGCTCATCGTGACCTCCCTACGCCGCGACCGACGATGTCGGCACCCAGCAGTCGGACGAAGACGTACGCCACCACGGCGACATATATGAACAGCACGGTCGCGTACGCGGCCGCGGGACCGAAGTGCAGGTTGCTCATGTCGTTGTAGGCGAGGATCGACAGCGTCTGCACCGACTTCTTCTGCGGCCCGATGAGCACGAAGGGCAGGTCGAACATCCGCAGCACATCGAGCATCCGGAACAGCACGGCCACCACGAGCGCGGGCTTGACCAGCGGCACGGTGATCCGGAAGAACGTCCGGAACGGACCGGAGCCGTCCATCTTCGCCGCCTCGTAGACCTCGGCCGGGATGACCTGGAGGCCGGCCAGGACGAGCAGCCCGATGAACGGCGCGGTCTTCCAGGTGTCGGCGATCACCACCGACAGCCACGACTGGAACCCTTCGGCGCTCCACAGGATATGGGCACCCAGGATGTCGTTGGCGATGCCTTGCGCCGAGAAGATCCACCGCCAGAGCAGCGCGGAGATCGCCGTCGGGATGGCCCAGGGTACGAGGATGCTCGCCCGGACCAGGCTCCGACCGCGGAACGCCTTGTTCATGACCAACGCCATCAGGATGCCGATCGTGGTCTCGAGGATGACCGTCACGACCGTGAACGTCGTGGTGTTCCAGAAGGCGTTGCGGAACGCCGCCCCGGATTCGCCCCGGAAGATGTTGGTGTAGTTGTCGACCGAGAACGCGCTGGTGTGCGAGACGAGCCCGGTCTCCGGGTCGACGCCGTCGGTCGTCTTGATGAACGACAGGCGCAGGGCGGACACGATCGGATAGCCGATCACCAGGAGAAGCACGATCAGCGCCGGGGACAGCATCAGCGTCGCGAGCCGGCCCACGCCCTGGCTCCGGCCGGGCGGCCGGCCAGGCTTGGGCTGCTGGCCGGTGGCCGAGGCCTCGGCCGAGGTCGTCGTGGTCACGGGTGGACCTCCTTGCATGGGGGAACCGGGCCGGGGCAGCCAGCCCCGGCCCGGTGCGGTGCTGCTACTTGCCGATGAGCGTGGTGAGTTTGGCTTGCAGGTCTTTCAGTGCCTGATCCGAGGTCTTGGTACCGGTGATGGCGGCGTATGCCTCCTCCTGGATGGCGGTGGTCACCTCGCCGTACTTGACCGCCTGCGGCCGGCCGACGGCCGCGTCGACCGAGGCTTGCAGGGTCGGCAGGTACGGGAACTGCTTGACCAGGTCCGGGTCGGCGTACAGCGACTTGTAGACCGGTGCCTCCGAGGTCTTCTGGAGGTGCGCCTTCTCCTCGGCCTCGGTGGTCATGAACTTGATGAAGGCCAGCGCGCTGCCCTTGTTCTTGGCGAACTTGCTGATCGCCAGGTTGTGGCCGCCGAGGGTCGCCTTGCCAGGGCCGCTGAGCCCGGGCAGCGCCGCGACGCCAAACTTGCCGACGATCTTGCTCGACCCGTCGGTCGCGCCGGCCTTCGCGTACACGTATGGCCAGTTGCGGTGGAAGACCAGGTTGCCGTCCTGGAACGCCCGCCGGCCTTCCTCCTCCTTGTAGGTGATCGCCTCCTTGGGAATCAGGCCGTTCTTCAGGCCATTCACCAGGAAGTCCAGGCCCGACTTGGCGGCGGCGCTGTCCACGACCGGTTTGCCCTGGTCGTCGATGACCTGGCCACCGGCCGAGTCGATAACCTCACTGAAGTTGCAGGTCAGCCCCTCGTACTTCTCGAACTGGCCGGCATAGCAGCCGATCTTGGGGTTGGTCTGCTGGACCTTCGTGCAGTCGGTCTGCATCTCCTGCCAGGTCGTCGGCGGCTGGCTGATGCCGGCGGCGTCCAGCAGGTCTTTGCGGTAGTAGAGCAGCCCGGCGTCGGTCAGGTATGGCGACGCGTAGAGCTTGTTGAAGTACTTGGCGGTCGCCACCGGACCCTTGAGCATCTTGTCGAGCGCGAACTGGTCCTCGGGCAGCTGCTCAACCCACTGGTTGGCGGCGAACTCGGCGGTCCACACCACGTCGAGGTTGAGGACCGAGTAGGCGTCCGACTTGGTCTGGGCGTTCTGGATCATCTGCTGCCGCTGCTGGTCGGCGCTCTCCGGCAACTCGATGATCCGGGCCTGCTCGGTGGGGTGGTCCTTGTTCCAGGCTTCGACCGCCGACGGCACAAACCCGGAGGTGTCCTTGCCCAGGGCGAAAGTTATCGGGCCTTTGCCATCAAATGTCCCTGCGGCCGGTGGCGCGGCGGTCTTCGTTCCCCCACACCCGGCAAGTACGACGACAAGTGCGCCGGCTATTGCGATCGGCGCCGCGTAACCGCGTCGTCTCCGCATCTCAGCTCCCCTCTGCGGCGCTCCTTTGCGTCGCTAGCCACGCCGGGACGGGTCTGTCGCTCGGTTCGGTCGCCTTCGGCGACCAGTGGAGCCGCCCCGGCGGTTGCGTTGATCGTGTCAATATCCAATCGTCGTGACGACGAACACGCAACAGGTGTTACCGCACCGACACCTGGGTCGGCGCATGTCCGGCACGAAACGGCAATCTGGACGTAACAAATACCCACATAGCGCGCCCGGCGCCGGCCCACTGACGTATTTCCCTGGATCCATCGCCACAGTCACCCGGACTTTGCTGCCGATCCACAGCCGGTCACCAGCCGGCTCCCAGGAAAACGGGCTCTACTTGGACCCGGGGACGTCCTGGAGGGAAGTGCGATGAGCGGGCCATACCAGCAGCAGGCCAGGGTGCCGGAGCAGGGGACAGCCCCGGCCTGGAACCCTGAG
>JAVEEO010000376.1 GCA_030840415.1 Pseudonocardiales bacterium
AACAGGATCGGGGTCCGGCCCCAGTAGGACACCATGATGTCCATCCGGCCGTCGCCGTTGAAGTCACCGGGGTGGCAGCTGGTCGGCGCCATCGCGGCGTCCATCGGCAGCGGCTTGGCGTCCAGCACGAACGGCTCGAACCGGTCGGCGGCCGGCGCGGTCGGGGTATAGGTGACGATCACCGAGTTGGTCCGGGTGTCGACGATGCACATGCCGTCGGAGCGGCCGTGACCGGTCAGATCGTTGATGGCGATGCCGGCCCCGACCGAGGAGATCCAGGCCGCGATCTTCTTGTAGGCCCGGTTGACCGGCCGGATGGTGTTCATCTTCTGGTCGTTGTAGCCCGCGGGCATGGCGATGGGCATCTCCTGGAACTTGTACTTGGTGGCCACCGAGTCCGCCCCGTAGGTCGCGACCCGGCTCTGTGCGACCACGTACAGGGAGACCAGGAGGAGCGCGGCGACCAAGCCGGGGATTAGCTTGCGGAGACGTTCTCGGGACACTGCCATGATTCACCCTTCGCGGAGTAACAAGATCAACTGCAGAGATGCGTTCGGCGGGAGACGGTTCTTGCCGGGGGCAACGGAATACGACGCCTGGGGTGCTGCCCCGCACTCGTGCAAGGCAAGGACCTCAGGCGCCGTCCCGCCGGCCTGCTGTTGCCTACCGGGTCCAAAGTGACCCAAATAGCGCTGATCCCAGGATGCGACCCGGCACCACCAGCGGCTTCTCTGGTTGTGCCCGGATGGCGGGTTTTGCCGTTTTGCATTGCAAACGTTGATGATTCGAGTGCTGCACTGGTCAGACCACGCCGCTCGGCGGTGGTTGCGCCTGTCATTTCAGCTGATTCGCAACCAGCTGCCGACCTGCCGGGCGGCTGCCATGCTGGCCCAGGAGGTGGTGGCGATCAGTGCCTCGTCGCCGGGCTGCTCGTTCCGGAAGGCCTCGATGACCGGCTCGTCGATCTGATAGGAGGCAAGCGCCGTGAGCAGGACCAGCCGGCCGGTGGCTCGCTGGCGGTCGGGTAGCGCGCGCACCTCGGCGTCGACCCAGGACCGGCTGACGCCCTGCGGACCGCCGTCCCAGTCAGCCAGCCGGGTGCGCAGCACGGCCTGCACCGGTGCCGGGACGAACTGCCGGCCGGCCGCCTCGATGGCCGCGCCGGCGCGGGCGAACGCCTCGGCGACGTGCGGGCTGCCCGCCGCCCACCACAGGTCCGGCGGCAGCGCTGCCGCCGGCAGCAGTTCCAGCGAGGCGCCCGGCTGGTGCGCGGCCCGGGCGCTGGCGCTCATGAACCGCCCGAGCACCCTCAGCAGGCCGCCACGGGCCAGGGCCGGCACCGCCGGCGGCAATGGCGAGTCGGTAAGGAAGATGTCGACCATCCGGTTCAGGTAGTGGAAGGTGACCGCGACGCCGGCGATCTCGGGCGCCTGCTCCTCGGTGAAGGGCGGTTGCGAGGATCGGCTGTCCGGGCGACTGCCCGACCGGCGCGCCCAGTCCGCGATCGCCCGCGTCCGCGGATCGGCGATCTCGGAGATCCGGTCGGCCGACACCGCTGCCGCGGTAGGACTGTCCAGCAGACCGGACAGCGTCGCGGCATGCACGGTGATGCAGTAGGGGCAGGCATTGCCGAGTGAGACCGCCGCCGCGACCGCCTCCTTGGTGGCCCGCGAGACCTTTCCGTCGGCAAGCAAGGACTCGCGCAGCATCATCCAGCTGGCGGCCAGCGGCCCGGGTGCCGGCGAGTGCAGGGCCAGCGGCGGGGCCAACATGCCGAAGTCGCGCTCGGCCTGCCGGTACACCCGGCCCACGGTGTCGTCCGCGGCGCTCATCCGGACCGGGGTGACATGCCGTACCTGATCCAGCGATCGGCGCAGTGCTGCCTGCATTAGGGACGCGGCCATCGGTGCTCCTCGCTGAACTCCCGCGGAAGGTGTTGCCGATCCGCCGGCGCCACGGCACACCGGGCGCCGGAGGATCGGGTGGATCAGTCGGCGAGCAGCTGCGCGACCATCTTGTTCGCCTGGTTGCGGGCGCTGGTCTCGCCGTGCGGTGCCGGTGCGCCGTAACGGACGTCGACACCGCGCTGCTGGGCAGCCCGCACGATCGCGGGCATCGCCCGTTCGGCCAGTGCCGCGATGGTGTTCGCCGGGTTGACGGTCAGCGCGCTGGGCACTGCCGAGCCGTCGGTGACGAAGATGCCCGGGTGCCCGCGCAGCTCGTGGTTGTCGTCCAGCGCCGAGGTGTTCGGGTCGTCACCGATCCGGCAGGACGCCAGCGGGTGCACCGTGTAGGCGCCCACCACGTCGTTGGTCCAGGGCATCACCTTGGCCAGGCCGTCCTTCTCCAGGATGGACTTGACCGCGGCGTCGGATTTGGCCCAGCCGCGCAGGGTGTTCTCGGTCGGCTCGTAGCTCAGCGGCCCCAGGCCGAACATCTGCTGGGACACCCGCATCGAGTTGCCGGTGGGCGGCGGCGGCCCGAAGACCCCTTCGTTGTCGTCCTCGGACATCGTGAAGGTGGTCAGCCAGGACTTCCAGTGCCGCATCATCTCCTTCTTCTCCTTGCCGAACCAGGTCGGGCCGGTGGCGTCGGCCACCTGGGCGAGGATGGTGCCCAGGCCCGGCGGGAAGTACAGCTGCTCCAGGGAGAACCGCTCGTACTCCGGCAGCGAGCCGTCCAGCCAGTCCCAGCAGGCCGCGACCGGGCCCTTGCCGATCTGGCCGGCCTCGAAGGCGATGCCGTCGCCACGGTCCAGGCCCAGCACGTCTCGCAGCCGGTCCTCGTTCAGCACGGCGGTGTTGAGCCGTTCACCGTTGCCGGAGAAGTACCTGCCGACCGCATGGGGCATGGTGCCCAACTGCGGCTCCGAGCGCTGCAGGATGACCGGGGTGGCCGCGGTGCCCGCGGCCAGCACGATCAGCTTGGCGTCGATGGTGCCGTTGCCGGTCTGCACCCGGTAGTCGACCTCGTCCAGGGTGTTGTAGTGCACCCGGTAGCCGCCGTCGGAGTTCCGGGTGATCTGCTGCACCTCGTGCAGCGGCCGGATCTCGGCGCCGTGCGCGATCGCGGCCGGCAGGTAGTTCAGCAGCAGCGAGCGCTTGGCGTCGAACTTGCAACCCGACATCATCCAGTTGCAGTTGGTGCACTTGGCGGTGTCCACCGCGGCCGGCACCGGGTTGCAGGTGTGGCCGGCGTTGTTGCAGGCCGCCGCCCAGACGCCGCCGGCGTAGGGCACCGTCTCCCACTTCTGCTTGCTGATCGGCAGTGCCTCGGCCACCCGGTCGTACCACGGCTCCAGGCTGTCCCGGCTGATCGCGGCCGGCCACATCCGGCGACCGATGCTGCCCTGGCGCTCGAAGATGTAGCGCGGTGCCCGGGGCATGGTGGCGAAGTACACCACGCTGCCGCCGCCGACACAGTTGCCGCCGAGCACGCTCATGCCGTTGCCGACGGTGAATTCGAAGATCCGGGTCGAGGAGGAACCGAGCTTGAAGTCCTGGTCGTAGTCCTCGGCCTCCAGCCAGGGACCGCGCTCGAGCACCGTCACCCGGGCGCCGCCGGCTGCCAGGTGGTAGGCCGCGATCGAGCCGCCGAAGCCGCTGCCGATGACGAGGACGTCGGTGCTTTCGGTGCTGGTCATGCGGGGCTCCCGGAAGGCGTGGTGTTCGGGTGGATCTCGGCGAGCGGCCGGCCGTAGGTGTAGTTGGGGAACCGCCACAGGCCGTCGGCATCCGGTGGCGCGAAGCCCAGGGTGAGCAGACCCGGATGCCCGGCGGCCAGCGCGTCGACGGTGTGCATATGCCCGCCGGTGTCCCAGGCCATGTTGGAGAACATCACCAGGTTGACCCAGCCCTGCCGCTCCGGGTGCTCCCAGGCGGTCAGCCGCAGCACCAGCGCAACCCGGTCGTCGTAGTCGAGGCTGACGAACGCCGGCACCGTGTCGTCGAGGGAAAGGCCCTGTTCGTTCGCGTAGTTCTGCGCGTGGCCGTTGAGCATCCCGGCCAGGCCACCCAACCACTGCGACAGGCCACCGGCAGGTGATTCGAGCAGTTCCATCGCGCCGGCGGCCACCGAGCCGCCGTCGGAGGACACCCCCGCCACCGCTCGATCACCGGGCCAGCGCTTGTTGCCGGGGACGATCGTGTCGGCGAAGGCCTCGAGGGTCATCACCTTGATCTGCTCCTCCTCCGAGGTAGCCGGTTCCATGGAGTTCCTCCTGTCTGAGCCGGCCATGCCGATCCGGTGCGGCCGGCTGGCCGA
>JAVEEO010000401.1 GCA_030840415.1 Pseudonocardiales bacterium
ATCAGGCCGTAGAGCCACAGCACCAGGTAGATGACGCCGCCGCCTACCAGGTACAGGTAGGCGGTGCGAGCCTGCCGGGCCATCGCGATGCCGGCGACGCCGAACAGCAGGTGGACGATGTTGTGCAGCACCGACACCTGGAAGACGCCGAGCAGCTTGGCCATCGAGTCGTGGCTGGCGAAGCTCATCTGGTCGTAGTCGGAGGTGATGCCCGGGATGAAGCCGAGCACGCCTACCAACAGGAATACCGCGCCGACCGCGAGGGCGGCCTTTTGCACATCGGTCCGCAGGTCGCGTGCGGCACCGGGGATGGATCTGGTCACTTCTACTCCATCAGAGGGGGGCTGTGATGCGGCGAAGTCAGCGACAACAGCGCAGAACCCTCGTCCGCGGCTACTTGCCGAGCCACATTCAAGCTATGCCTGCGGTTGAGGGATTGCAATCTTGTTCATGGGCGAGCGGCCTCAGGTATTGCGGGCCGGTCAATTGCGGGCCGGGCAACTTCTGGCCGGCCAACTTCTGGCCGGCCAACTGCATTGTCAGATTCTGCCGCGGGCGGGGGTAGGTTCGGAGGATGGTCTTCATCGGGGGTTGGCGCTCGCGTCGACGGGGCGCCGGTCCCCTCAGCGGTCCTTACGGCGGCCCCTTCAGCGGGCCGTACGGGCCGCGCGGGTATGGCCGGTACGGGCCGGGCTACGGCCGGGGCGGCGGTTCGTGCATGCGCGACGTCTGCCTGCTCGAGACGGGCTGCTGCCTGGCCGAGGCGATCGGGTGTGGCCCGCAGTTGACGCTGGTCGGCCCGTCGGTGCTCCGGCGCTCGGCCCGGGCGGCCCGCGCCGCGCGCGCCACCGACGGCACCCCACCTGGGCTGCGCGGGTGGCTGCTGGCCTTCGCGCTGGCCACGATCAGGTTGTACCAACAGGAGATCAGTCCTCGGCGCGGGCCGTGCTGCCGGTTCAGCCCGACCTGCTCGCACTACGCCGCGGAGGCTCTCCAGCGGCACGGGCTGCGGCGCGGGCTGTGGCTGAGCGCGCGCCGACTGCTGCGCTGCCGACCCGGCGCGACCGGCGGCGTGGACCCGGTGCCGCTCGGCTGATCATCGAAGCCGCCTGCGCCCAGCGCGTGCGGAAAAGGACCACAGACGATCGCGGTACGCCTGGGCCCCCGAGCGCGCCGTACCCCCCGCGATTGCGCCGTTGAGCGGGCTCGCCGTAGACTCCGGAGCAAGTGGAGCGCCTTTATCGGCCTGCGCGCGGTTCAATCACGAGCCCTTTCGATGCTCAACTTGGGCGTCTGGCGATGTCACACCTTTCTCAGGTGAGCACGAATCGTGGGCTGCTCGGTGTCCTGAACGAGTCAGGATCTCGAGCTTTTCCTTCACCGGCACGGGAGCGATCCCGCCTCGACCGCTCATCCGGAGCGGCCGTGGCAGCTGCCGGTCTGGACTCGTCCGATGTCCGCTGTCCGATCAGCGGTTCCGGTACTACCGGGAGGAACCCCTCCCCCCGCACGACGCGCTGAGACAACAGCGCCCGCTCTGTCGAACTCGAGGAGTTCACCCATGACCGAGGAATACACCCCGCCCTACACCTCGACCCCGTTGGCCACCGGTGCCGACCCGGTCCCGCCGGTCGGAACCCCGCCGGTGGTCGGCTACTCCACCCCGCAGACCTCCGGTGCCACGGAATCCGATTCCGGTGCCGGCACCGTCGACGTCGCCAAGGGCCAGGCCGCCGAGGTCGGCCAGGGTGCCAAGGAGGCCGGCCAGCACGTCGCCGGCGTCGCCAAGGACCAGGCTGCCAACGTCGGCGCCGAGGCCAGCCGGCAGGCCAAGGACCTGCTGTCGCAGGCCGGTTCCGAGCTCAGCCAGCAGGCCTCCCAGCAGCAGCAGCGGTTGGCCCAGGGCATTCGCGCCCTCAGCGACGAACTGCACAAGATGACCCAGCCGGGCGAGCAGTCCTCCGGTCCGGCCACCGACCTGGCCAAACAGGGCGCGCAGCGCGGCCACGACCTCGCCAGCTGGCTCGAGCAGCGCGAGCCGCGCGAGGTGCTGGACGAGATCACCGCCTTCGCCCGCCGCCGGCCCGGAACCTTCCTGCTGCTGGCAGCCGGCGCGGGCCTGCTGGCCGGCCGGATGACCCGCGGCCTGAAGGAAGCGGCCAGTGACCAGGCCGAGGTCCAGCAGGCAGCCGACTACGGCAGCACCACCCGGTACGGCTCGGGCGTGCAGTACGGCTCGGGCACCCAGTACGGCAGCGGTGCCCAGTACGGCGAAGAGGGCACCGGCACCGTGGTGCTCGGCACCGTCGAAGAGGTCGAGGTGGTCCGTCCCTACGCCTCCAGCGAGGACGGCCCGGCCGGCTACCCGACCACCGGCGGCACCGTGGGCGGCACCACCACCGGTGGCGCCCTGTGAGCACCTCCTACGAAGGCGCCAGTCCGCCGCCGGCCGCCGAGCGCGCCTCGGTCGGCGACTTGCTGGCCGACATCAGCAATGACCTGAGCACCCTGATGCGCCAGGAAGTCGCGCTGGCCAAGGCCGAACTCAGCCAGTCGGCCAAGCAGGCCGGCAAGGGCGCGGGCATGCTCGCCGGCGCCGGCGTCGCGGGCCACATGGTCCTGCTGTTCATTTCGATCGCGCTCTGGTGGGGGATCGGCGACAAGACCGGCCACGGCTGGTCGGCGCTGATCGTCGCCGCCATCTGGGCGATCATCGCCGCGGTCCTGGCCGCGCGCGGCCGCAAGGAGATGAAGAACGTCACCGGTGTGCCGCGAACCACGGACACCGTCAAGAAGATTCCCAGTGCTGTGGCAGGAAACGAGGAGACCCGATGACGACCAGTAACGACCCGGACCAGATCCGTGCCGAGATCGAGCGGACCCGGGCGAACCTGTCCGACGACGTCAACGCCCTGACCGACAAGGTGACCCCCAGTCACGTGGCCAAGCGCCAGGTCGACAAGGCCAAGGACGCCGTCTTCGGCGTCAAGGACCGGGTGATGGGTTCGGCCGCCGATGCCGGCTCCAGCGCGTCGGACAAGGCCTCGGACTTCGGCAGCGCGGTGTCCGGCAAGGCATCCGACGTCAGTGGCGCGGTAACCGGTGCTCCGAGCACCGTCAAGCAGCGCGCGGCGGGAAACCCGCTGGCCGCCGGCCTGATCGCCGCCGGTGTCGGCTGGCTGGTCGGTTCGATGCTGCCGGCGAGCGAGCGTGAGAAGCAGGCCGCCACCCAGGTCAAGGAGACCGCCGCGCCGGTGGTCAGCGATGCCGCCAAGGAGGTCGCCGACCACCTCAAGCAGCCGGCCCAGGAGGCTGTCGAGTCGGTCAAGGAAACCGCCGCCGACGCCGCCCAGACGGTGAAGGAGGAGGGCAAGTCCTCCGCGCAGGATGTCCAGGACAAGGCCACCGAGGCCAAGGACACCGTTCAGGAAAGCC
>JAVEEO010000426.1 GCA_030840415.1 Pseudonocardiales bacterium
AGCGCGCGTTGATCTCGGAGCCGTCGTTGGTGGCGGCGATCCCCAGGAACTCGACGGGCATGACGCTACGCCTCCTTGGCCTTCGCCTCGTAGGGGACCTGCTCGCCGGCCTCGACGGCCACCGGGAGGCGGTTCCCGGCCGGCGGGAGGGGGCACGTCGCGAACTCGGTGTACGCGGCGGTGAAGTCCTTGCTTGCCTGGAAGTCCAGAACGCTCATACTGGCGCAAGCATCCGGGCAAGCCACCGTATTCCCGACTAAAACGATCTGCTCGGATGCAAATCCGCTCCGGCGAGTTCCCTGGCCCTGGCCTGCGGGCGCTTGGGCGCCTGAGCGCGGCAAGCCAATGAAGACGAGGGTTGTTGACATCCGTCTCCGTTCGAAGGAATCTGTCGCATGAGTCACTTATCAACGCAAAGGCGGAACGTGCGCGCGAACTCTCCCACATCACCACGAGCGCTCCGCACCACGCGGCGCCGACGGCGAGCCGTCGCGATCGGCGTCGCGGCGGGCGCGTTGCTGGTGCCGCTTTCGCTGACCGGCCCCGCCCAGGCCGCCGGCGCGAAGCCCACGGCGGCGGCCACCTCGGACACCTCCCCGGTGAATCTGTCCACGAAGATCAACATGGCCGACGGTGTGGCCCGGCAGGGCGCCACCGTCGTGGCCGGCGACGCAAGGTTCGAGGTGCTGACCCCGGAGGTGATTCGGCTCGAATACTCACCGGACGGCAGCTTCCTGAATCAACCCACGTTCAACATTCTCGACCGCAACCTGCCGGTGCCCGCCTACACCGAGACCGAGAGCGGCGGCTGGCTGCAGCTGCGCACCAGCGACGAGGTACTGCGCTACCGGCTCGGCTCCGGGGCGTTCACCCCGCAAGACACCACACTGCAACTGCTCCACCCGCTGCCCGGGTTCCCGTCCACGGTCACGCCCACCTGGCCGGGCGAGTGCACCTACGGGCAGGCCTGCCAGTCAACCGCCGCCACGCTCAGCGGCGGCGCGGAGATCGCCACTGACCACAGCGGGAACCAGAGCACCGCCGGCTTCATCGCCGGGCTCCAGAACACCGGGTCCTCGGCGTCCTGGCAGGTGCTCGGCTCGCCGGCCGGATCCGCCGACGTGACGATCCGTTACTCGAACTACATCAGCGCCATCGGCGGTCCGGCTCCGCGCACCATGAGCCTGGTGGTCAACGGCTCTGCCACCCAGGTCACCCTTCCGGCCACGTCCAGCTGGGACGACTGGTCCACGGTGCAAGTCCCCGTCACCCTGGAAGCGGGCGACAACGTCGTCAACGTCGCGTGCGCGGCGGGCGACGACTGCAACGTGAACGTCGATGACATCGCTGTCACCGCCCCTGGCGCGAGCGCGCCCCTCCCCCTCGGGCCCGCCGGTCCGCTCGGCGGCTACATGCGCTCGTTCGATTCGACGAACGGCAGCTACAGCGCCTCTCCGGCCTGCGCCACCGGGCAGTCCGGAGACACGTGCACCGCGAGCATCCCGTCGATGGCACCGGGCCTGCTCGACAAGTCCGGCTGGTACCTGCTCGACGACACGCAGTCGGACGTGTGGACCGCGGACGGCTGGATCGCGCCGCGTCCGGCGGGAGACGTCGAGGACGGATACCTGTTCGGCTACGGCCAGAACTACACTTCGGCGCTCGAGGACCTCGCCAAGCTGACCGGGCCGGCTCCGCTGCTGCCCGAGTATCTGTTCGGCAACTGGCTCTCCCGGTACTACCCGTACACGACCGCCGATTACGAGGACCAGGTCCTGCCGGAGTACCAGGCCAACGGTGTCGCGTTGGACACGCTCTCGGCCGACACCGACTGGAAGAGCCCGAACCAGTGGTCCGGCTGGGAATGGAACCCGGCGCTGTTCCCCGATCCGCAGGCGTTCTTGTCGTGGGCGGCATCAGAGGCCATCCACGTAACCCTCAACATCCACTCCAGCATCGCCACGAACGACCCCGAGCTAGCCGAGGCACAAGCGGTCGCGGGCGGCACGCTCCAACCCGGCTTCTGCGGCGCCCCTACGGGCTGCGACGTGTTCGATTGGAGCGACGTGGCCCAGGCCGAGTCGAACTTCGTCCTCCAGCAGCCCCTTTACAACGACGGCGTCGCATTCACCTGGCTCGACTGGTGCTGCGACGGCAGCGAAGTGTCGCTGCCCGGGGTGACGCCGGACAGCTGGATCAACCACCTCTACGCGCAGCAGATGGTCGACACCGGACAGCGCGGCTTCGTGCTCTCCCGGGTCGGCGCGTCCTTGCAGAACTCGAAGGCCGGGGCGTACTCGACCGGCGCGTGGGCGGACCACCGCTCGGCGGTGGCGTTCACCGGCGACACCTGGAGCACCTGGAACACCCTGGCCATGGAGGCGCAGCTCGCCCAGGACGAGGTCGCGATCGGCCAACCCTACGTCAGCGACGACATCGGCGGGTTCCTCGGCGCCCCGAACGGCGGACCGAACCTCCCGGACGACCTGTACCTGCGCTGGCTGCAACTCGGCACGTTCCAGCCGATCATGCGCGAGCACTCCACCGAAGGCCAGAACGCACGCCTGCCCTGGGAGTACGACAGCGCCACCCAGGCGGCCGGCGACCAGTTCCTGCAGCTGCGCGAGGAGCTCGTGCCCTACCTCTACACACTCGCGCAACAGGCCTCGAGCACCGGCCTGCCGATGACACAGGCGCTCTACCTCGACTACCCGGACCAGTCCGCCGCGTACGACAACCCGACCGAGTACATGCTCGGACCCGACATGCTCGTCGCACCGGTGACCTCACCCGGGCAGGTGGCCAAGACGACCGTCTGGTTCCCGCCGGGCCAGTGGACCGACTGGTTCACCGGCGCCACGATCCAGGGCCCCTCGACCCAGACCCTCGAGGTCCCGGACAGCCGGATGCCGGTGTTCGTCA
>JAVEEO010000439.1 GCA_030840415.1 Pseudonocardiales bacterium
CCGCCCGCAACGCCCGGGGGGTTTACGCCGGGTCGGTGCGCGGACTCCCAGGCAGCTCGGCTGCCCGCTCCTCGGCTGCCGTGCGCTGCTCCGGTGCCAGGAAGTCGGCCACCTTGTCGCCGGCCGAATCGATCTGGCTGGCGTGCTTGCCGCCGGTCCGCTTGTCGATCTGGTCCTCGGCCTGGTCGATGACCTTGCGCACCTGGTCGGGGTGCTCGGCGGCCGCGTGCTTGGCCTGCTGCGCCAGCTTGTTGACCTCGTCCATCAATCCCATGCCCGGCCTCCGGAGTCGCCTGAGTGAGTCCAGCGAGTTCTACCATGGCCCGCGGACAGCACCGGATAGTCCTGGGCGGTGCCGTGCCAAAGCTACCGGCATCGCCTTTTACGGGCGGGTGAACGCAGGCCAGCTCTCAGCCCGCCACGCGGCGTCCCAGAACATCCACTCATACCGGGCCGTAACGGCGAAATGCTCGCTTGCCCGGCGTTCCTCCACCGAGCTGAGGTCCGCGCCGACCAGATCCGCCAGCGCGAGAACCTCGGCCACGACTGCCGCGAACTCCTCGCCGGCATAGGTGTCGATCCAGCGCTGGTACCGGGAGTCGGGAGAGCCCCGCTCCAGCAGAGCCGCCCCGACCCGGGCGTAGATCCAGTAGCACGGCAGCACCGCCGCGAGCCCCTCGGCGAAGCTGCCGCCATGGACCGTGGCCAGCAGGTAACTGGTGTAGCTCAGCGTCGTCGGTGACACCGCCACCCGATCGAGCTCGGCGGGATCCAGTCCCAGTTGGGGTAACAGCGTGCCGTGCAGCGCCAGTTCGACGTCCACAGTGCCCGCCGCATGCCGCGCCAGCATGCCGATGGCGGCATGCGTCGGCGCCTTGGCCGCGACCACCGCCAGCGCCCGGGCGTAGCCGCGCAGGTAGTGCGCGTCCTGCGCGACGTAGTAGCCGAAGCGATCCGGTGGCAGCGAGCCCTCGGTGAGACCGGTCAGGAACGGGTGCTCCAGGATGGCCGCGTAGACCGGCTCGGCGTCGATCCACATGCGTTGCGTCCAGCTGGTCACCGGACGATTCTGGCAGAGGCAGCCGCGGCGCCGGAGTGCCGCCACCGGCCTCAGACGGCTACCGTCAGCGCGGCCGGGTCGCCCTTCGATGCCGATCCGCTCATGTGGCCAGCTGGTGGATGCCGCCGTCGCCGCCGAACCCGCCTCCGGGATGTTGACCGTCGCCGGAGTTCAGCCGCCAGGCTCAACGCAGCGGCAGGTCCGCGCCGTGCTTGGCCTGGTACATCGCGGCGTCGGCGCGAGCCAGCAGGGTGGCCGGGGTGTCGCCGGCCACGGCAGTCGCAGAGCCCATCGAGGCGCCGACCGGCACCGGGCCGCAGCTCAGCTCGAACGGCTCGTCGAAGGCCCGGCGCAGCCGGCCGAGCAGCACCTCCGGCCCGCGGTCGGTGCCGTCGGCCGACTCGGTGAGGACGACCAGCTCGTCGCCGGACAGCCGGGCGAGGAGGTCGGTGGCCCGCACCCTCTCCAGCAGCCGCTGTGCCACCGCGCGCAGCAGCTCGTCGCCGACGGCATGGCCGTGGGTGTCGTTGACCGCCTTGAACCGGTCGAGGTCGAGAAAGATCACCGCCGGGGTGGCCGCGCCGCGCTGGTGCTTGGCCAGCGCCATCGTCAGGGTCTCGGTGAGCAGGGCCCGGTTCGGCAGCCCGGTGAGGTGGTCGCGGGTGGCTGCATGGCCGAGCCGCGCGGCGTCGTCGCGCAGCTGCAGCACCAGCGCCGCCTGGTCGGCGATGTCGCGCAGCCGCTCCAGCTGCAGCCGGGTCAGTTCCTGGCGCTCGCCGCTGAATGCGCACACGGTGCCGATCACCTCGCCACCGCCGAGGATCAGCGGGGCGGCGGCGTAGAGCCGGACCTCGTCGAGGATCCCGGTGACGTACGGGTTGTCCGACCAGCGGTCGTCCGCGGCGGCATCGGCGGTGTAGCTGACGTCGAGGGACTGGATGCTGATGTTGCACATCGCGTCCTGCCGGCTGACCACCGACGGCTCGCAGCCGTAGGCGGCAGCGGCCACCTGCCGGTCGGCGTCGATCAGGTTCACCATCGCGGTCGGGGTGCCGCACACGAACGCGGCCAGCCGAGCGAGGGTGTCGAGCTGGTAGCTGCGGGGCTGGTCCAGCACGTCGAGGGAGTGCAGGGCAGCCAACCGCGACAGCTCTGCCGGGCCCATGTCGCCGGCGGCACGCATCGTGCTCATCACCGCAACATCGTCCCGAGCCGGCGGTTCTTGAGGAACCTTCGCCGCTGCCCGGTATTCCGGCCCGGGGGTGCCGGTGGCCGGGGCGGGGCCCTAGTCGGCGAGCTTGGCGATGGCCTGCGCCCACAGGAAGTACTTGTTGGTACCCAGGTCGCGCACCGTCTTGATGTTGAAGGCGGCCTTGAGGTGCTCGGCGTCGCCGGCGCTGACGCCCTGCAGCGCGTCGACCGGGGCGTCGGCCAGTTCGGCGACGCTCCTGGACTCGTATGCCTTGTCGACCTTGCTTGCGATGTCGCCCATGACAATCCCCCTGAAATCCGGAATGGAAACCGAGTTCTACCACGTTCGCCAGCTGCTACGCCTGCCATGTCCGATGCTTGTGGACGACGGGTGGTGGCACTTATTCGGGGGTTACACCAAACGTCACGGTGTTACACTGAAGCATGCCGACTACCCGGCCTCGCCACCTCATCACCGAAACCGATCCCGTCGCCAAGGCGCTCGACGATGCGGCCAAGCGCTGGCCTGAAGACCGTGACAGCCGGGCGAAGCTCCTGCTGCACCTGGTCGAGGAGGGTCACCACGCTCTCATCGAGGAGGACAGCC
>JAVEEO010000447.1 GCA_030840415.1 Pseudonocardiales bacterium
CCGGCACCAACCACGCCCGGTACCTGATGCGCAAGCTGGCGGCCACCCCGAAGGCCAGCGCGGGACGGCGCGGCGACCTGGCGCTGGCGCTCGAGCAGGTGCGGCGGCCGCCGCGGCGACGCGGCATGGTGGTGGTGATCTCGGACTTCCTCGGCGACCAGGACTGGGAACGTCCGCTGCGCGGGCTGGGCGACCGGCACGAGCTGCTCGGCATCGAGGTGCTGGACCCGCGCGAGCTCGAGCTGCCGGCCGCCGGCCTGGTCACCTTCGTCGACCCCGAGACCGGCGAGCAGCTGGAGGTGCAGACCTCCGATGCCCAGCTGCGGCAGCGCTACGCCGCCGCCGCCGCCGAGCAGCGCGCCCAGATCGCCTCGATGCTGCGCCGGGCCGGAGCCGACCAGTTGCGGCTGCGCACCGACTCGGACTGGCTGTCCGACATCGTCAAGTTCGTTGTCACCCGCCGTCGCGGGGTGGCGGTCCGGCCACCCTCGCGCGCCGGAATGATCGGGGTGCACTGATGCATTTTCGGTCGCCGCTCTGGCTGCTGATCCTGCTGGCCGTCGCCGCGGTGGCGCTGGCCTACCTGCTGGTGCAACTGCGCCGGCGCAAGTTCGTGGCGCGGTTCAGCAACACCCAACTGCTGGCCAGCGTGGTGCCCCGGCGGCCGGGCTGGCGGCGGCACCTGACCTTCGCGCTGCTGCTGGTCGCGCTGACCGTGCTGTCACTGGGGGTGGCCGGCCCGACCGCCAGCGTCCGGGTGCCGCAGGAGAAGGCCACCGTGATGCTGGCCATCGACGTGTCGCTGTCGATGCAGGCCACCGACGTGCTGCCCAGCCGGCTGCAGGCCGCCCAGCAGGCTGCCGAGGAGTTCGCCGACCTGCTGCCCAAGCGGATCAACCTCGGGTTGGTCAAGTTCGGCCGGTCCGGCAACGTGCTGGTGCCGCCGACCCTGGACCGCGAGGTCGTCAAGCGCGCCATCGCCGGCCTGCAGTTGGAGCAGTACACCGCCATCGGCGAGGGGGTGTTTGCCTGCCTGGACGCACTGGCCACCTTCAGCCGGACCTCCACCGCGGCGAACGAGAAGCCGGCACCGGCCCGGGTGGTGCTGCTGTCCGACGGGTACAACACCGTCGGGCGCAAGGTCTCCGAGGCCGCCGACGAGGCCAAGAAGATGAGCACGCCGGTCTCGACCATCGCCTTCGGCACCGACAGCGGCACGGTCGAGGTGCAGGGCACCGTGCAGGCGGTGCCCTCGGACAAGGTCACGCTGCGCGGCCTGGCCCAGGCCACCGGCGGCTCGTTCCACACCGCGGCCTCGGTCGAGGAGCTGAAGTCGGTCTACAAGGACATCGGCTCGCAGATCGGCTACACCACCGCGCAGCGCGACATCAGCTGGCGGTTCATGCTGGCCGGCCTGCTGCTGGCGATGGCCGCCGGAGCCACCTCGTTGCTCTGGTCGGGCCGGCTCAGCTGAACGCCAGGCGTCGGAGTTACGCGGGCCTGAACGGGATGGCGGGACGGATCGGCTAGCGTGAGCGGAGTGAGTCGATCTGTGTTGGTGACTGGTGGCAACCGTGGAATCGGGCTGGCGATAGCCCGGGCGTTCAGCGAGGCGGGGGACAAGGTCGCGGTGACCCACCGCGGCAGTGGCGCGCCGGACGGGCTGTTCGGAGTCCGCTGCGACGTCACCGACGAGGCGTCGGTGGACTCGGCCTTCAGTGAGGTCGAGGCCGAGTTCGGCCCCGTCCAGGTGCTGATCTCCAATGCCGGCATCACCGACGACAAGCTGCTGATGCGGATGAGCGAGCAGTCCTTCACCGCGGTGCTCGACGCCAACCTGACCGGTGCCTACCGGGTGGCCAAGCGGGCGACCGCCGGCATGGTCAAGGCCCGCGGCGGCCGGATGGTGTTCATCTCCTCGGTGGTGGCGCTGACCGGCGCTCCCGGCCAGGCCAACTACGCCGCCAGCAAGGCCGGCCTGATCGGCCTGGCCCGCTCGATCGCCCGCGAACTGGGCAGCCGCAACGTCACCGCCAACGTGGTCGCCCCGGGCTTCATAGAGACCGACATGACCGCGGTGATGACCGAGGCCCGCAAGAGCGAGGTGCTGGCCAGCGTTCCGCTGCGCCGCTACGGGGCGGTGCACGAGGTCGCCGAGGTGGTCCGGTTCCTGGCCTCGGACGCCGCCGGCTACGTCAACGGGGCGGTCCTGCCGGTCGACGGCGGCCTGGGCATGGGTTTCTGACCGATTCGACGGAGGACCGGGCTCGTCACCGGCTGAGGGGAACTGAGGCGACATGGGACTGCTGGACGGCAAGCGGCTGCTGATCACCGGCGTGATCACCGACTCCTCGATCGCGTACGCGGTCGCCAGGGTGGCCCAGGAGCAGGGCGCCGAGGTGGTGCTGACCGGCTTCGGGCGGCTGTCACTGGTCGAGCGGGTGGCCCGCCGGCTGCCCAAGCCCGCGCCGGTGGTCGAGCTGGACGTCACCTCGGCCGAGCACCTGCAGGCGCTGCCGGACCGGGTCCGCGAACACGTCGACGGCCTGGACGGCGTGCTGCACTCGATCGGCTTCGCCCCGGCGTCCTGCCTCGGCGAGAGCTTTCTGGACGCGCCGTTCGCCGATGTGGCCACCGCGATGGAGGTCTCGGCGTTCAGCTTCAAGTCCCTCGCGGTCGCGACGCTGCCACTGTTCGGCGAGGCCGGCGGCTCGATCATCGGAATGGACTTCGACGCAAGGGTGGCCTGGCCCGCCTACAACTGGATGGGGGTGGCCAAGGCGGCGCTGGAGTCCACCTCGCGCTACCTGGCCCGCGAGCTGGGTCCGCGCCGGATCCGGGTGAACCTGGTGGCCGCCGGCCCGGTGCGCACCATGGCGGCCAAGAGCATCCCGGGCTTCGTCCAGTTCGAGGAGGCCTGGGCGCCGCGGGCCCCGCTGGGCTGGGACATCAACGACGCCACCCCGGTCGCGATGAGCTGCGCGGCGTTGCTGTCGGACTGGTTCCCGGCCACCACCGGCGAGCTGGTGCATGTCGACGGCGGCTTCCACGCCATGGGGGTCTGAGGTCGCCGGTAGCTTGGTAGGAGTGACCGAACCACTCGTCGACTCCTTCCTGCTGCTGTCCTTCGGCGGCCCGCAGGGCCCGGACGAGGTGATGCCGTTCCTGCGCAACGTCACCGCCGGTCGCGGGGTGCCGGACGAGCGGCTGGCGGCGGTAGCCGAGCACTACCAGCACTTCGGCGGGATCTCGCCGATCACGGCCCAGAACCAGGCACTGCTGGCGGCGCTGGCCGCCGAGTTCGACCGCCGCGGGATCGAGCTGCCGCTGTACTTCGGCAACCGCAACTGGCACCCCTTCGTCACCGACACCGCCCGGCAGATGGCCGCCGACGGCCGCCGGCACGCGCTGGTGCTGGCCACCAGCGCCACCGGCTCGTACTCCGGCTGCCGGCAGTACCGCGAGGACCTGGCGCGGGCGGCCACCGGACTGGACGCGGCGCCGGCCGGCGCCGTCCGGTTCACCAAGCTGCGGCACTACTTCGACCATCCCGGCTTCATCGCCGCGAACGCCACCGCGGTCCGGACGGCGCTGGCCGGGCTGGCGCCCGGGCTGCGCGAGCAGGCCCGGCTGGTGTTCACCGCGCACTCGATCCCGGTGGCGATGAACGACACCGCGGGCCCGGACGGCGGCCTCTACCTGGCCCAGCACCGCGAGACCGCCCGGCTGGTGGCCGAGGCGGTGCGCGGCCCGGGTGCCGACTTCGACCTGGTGTGGCAGTCCCGGTCCGGCCCACCGCAGGTGCCCTGGCTGGAACCCGACATCAACGACCACCTGCGGGCGCTGGCGGCCGCCGGCGTGCCGGCCGTGCTGGTGGCGCCCACCGGCTTCGTCTCAGACCACCTCGAGGTGCTCTGGGACCTGGACAACGAGGCCCGGGAGACCGCCGCCGAGCTGGGCCTGGAATTCGTCCGGGCCGGCACGGCGGGTACCGACCCGGACTTCGTAGCCGGGCTGGCCGATCTGGTGGAGGAGCAGTTGACCGGCCGGCCGCCGGCCTACCTGGGCGGCCTCGGGCTGTGCGGGCAACGCTGCCCCGACGGCTGCTGCCCGGCGCCGGTGCGTCGCGGCCCCGGGGCGGGCTGAGACTCCGCCCGCAAGCCCCTGCCCCTGCGGGTGCGCCGGCTGAGACTCCGCCGGGAAGCGTCCGCCCCGGGGGCGGCCGAAGCCGCGCCGGCTCGGGGCCGCCGCTCAGGATCCGGCGGAGACCTCTGCCGCGGCGTTGTAGCCGGCCAGCAGCGCCCGGCGGACCGCCAGCCGCAGCGGAGCCAGCGCCTGGTCGCGATCGGCGACGGCACCGGCGGTGAGCTGGGCGGTGTCGTCGGAGTCGACCACCACCAGCACCGCGGACAGCCGCTCCGCCTGCGCGATCAGCCGGACCGCCCGCGGCGGGTGGCTGGCCGGCAGGTGCAGCCGCTCGCCGGCCCGCCGGGCGTCCGAAAGTGCCGGGGCGATGTCGGTCAGCCAGCTGGTGAGGCCCCGGCGGGCGAACAGCGAGGCGGTCTCGCGGATCGATTCGGTCAGCTCGTGCTCGGCGTCGGCCATGCTGATCGGGTCCGGCGGCAGCCCGGTCACCTCGGCCCGGTGCCAGATCAGCTCCCGGCCGGCGCTGCTGGGGGTGTCCCGCCCGGCCAGCACGGTCAGCCCGAAGTCGCGCCCGTAGACGGCCTCGCCGGCCTCCAGTGCGGCAGCGCGGAAGGGGGACGGGCCGGCCAGGCCGCGGACGTCGCCGGGCACCGGCAGGGCCAGGGTCAGCACCGAGGTGCCGGCCCGCTTCCATTCGGCCAGCGCGGCGCCGACCGGGTTCGGACCGGGGCCGAAGCCGGGGCCGCCGACGTGCCGGCCGGAGCCGGTGACCGCGTCGAGCACGTCGTCGAAGGCCGCCGCGCCTGCCAGCCAGGCGGAGCCCCAGGCAGCGAGCTGAGCACATCGTCGTTCGTTCGGCACAGCTGCCCACGGTACCGAACACCTCCGACAGGCGTGTGCTTCGGCGCTGCCGTCGACTGAGTCCCTAAGCTGCTTGGCGTGTATCCCGACGACGTGCTGGCCTCGCGTTCTGCCCGCAACCGCAAGGCGGTCCGGCAGGTTCCGGCCGAGCCGGAGCTGGTGGTCGAGACCCCGGACGGCTACTGCGGCGCGGTCGTCGCACTGGGCCGGAGTGTGGTGGCTGGCGAGCGCCGGGACACCGTGGTGCTGGAGGACCGCTTCGGCGCGCGGCGGGAGTTCGCGATGCTGCCGGCCAGCTTCCTGCTGGAGGGTGAGCTGGTGACCCTGGTGCGACCGGCTCGGGCGGCGACCGCCCCGGCTCGCCCGGGCCGCACCGCGTCCGGTTCGGTGGCCGTCGCCGGGGTGCGGGCCCAGGTCGCCAAGGCCAGCCGGATCTGGGTCGAAGGGGTGCACGACGCCGCCCTGGTGGAGCGGATCTGGGGCGAGGACCTGCGCATCGAGGGGATCGTGGTCGAGCCGCTCGGCGGGATCGACGAGCTGGCCGAACTGGTTCGCGAGTTCGACCCCGGTCCCGGCCGGCGGCTGGGGGTGCTGGTGGACCACCTGGTGCCCGGTTCCAAGGAGAGCCGGATAGCGGCCACCGTGAAGTCACCGCACGTGCTGATCAACGGCCACCCGTACGTCGACATCTGGCAGGCGGTCAAGCCCACCGCCCTCGGTATCGGAGCCTGGCCGGTGATCGGACGCGACGTCGCCTGGAAGGACGGGATCGCCGCGGCGCTGGGCGTCTCGGACGCCCGCGAGATGTGGCGCCGGGTGCTGGCCTCGGTCAACAGCTTCGCCGACGTCGAGGTGCCGTTGCTGCGCTCGGTTGAGGAACTGATCGACTTCGTGACCGCCTGAGGGCCGTGCCCACCTGAGGGGCGTGCCCGGCTGAGGATCGCGCAGACCCGGGCCCGTCAGAATGGGTGGCGCAGACCCGGGCCGCGCAGACCCGGGCCGCGCGGACCCGGGCCGTCAGAACGGGGTGGCGTTCCAGGGCTGCTGTGCGGTCCAGAACATCGCTTCCAGCCGGGCGGCGGCGCCGGGAGTCTCCTCCTCGACCAGGCCGGCCTGCTGCTGCGAGCGCACCGTGGTGCCGCCCAGGTAGATCGCGGCCAGCGCTCGCTGGGACAGCCGCAGGTCCGCGGTCGCCGTCGGAGCCGGCCGGCACTCGGCGTGCGCCGGGCCGCCGTCCAGGCTGAACCTGCCGGCCGCCCAGCCGCCCTCGGCATCCACCACCTCCAGCACCAACCGGTCGGTGCCGGCGTAGCGGCGGGCCGTCAGCGCCGCCGGGACGTCCAGCAGCCGCAACCACTCGTTGTCCCCGGTCCAGGTGCGCTGCACCGCCCTGCCGTCGGTCAGCAGCCACT
>JAVEEO010000455.1 GCA_030840415.1 Pseudonocardiales bacterium
GCCACCCAGTGCGGCCAGTGCCACCAGCCGGGCTGCCACGTCCGCGACGGAGTTGGCGTGCACGGTGGCCGCTCCGCCGGCATGGCCGGTGTTCAGGGCGGCCAGCAGCTCGACGATCTCGGCGCCCCGAAACTCACCCACCACCAACCGGTCGGCCCGCATCCGCAGCGCTTGCCTCACCAGCTCCCGCAGCTCGATCGCACCTGCCCCCTCGACATTCGCCGAGCGGGCCAGCAGCGCCACTACATGCGGATGCGAGACCGCCAACTCTGCCGTGTCCTCGATGGTGATGATCCGTTCGGACGGGCTGACGGTGGCCAGCAGCGCCGCGAGCAGGGTCGTCTTGCCGCTGCCCGTGCCGCCGCTGATCAGCAGCGTCAGGCGGGCCTGGACCAGCGCCGCGAGCAGCTCAGCCAGCTCGCCGGGCATGGTTGCGAGGCGCACCAGCTCGGTCAGCGCCAGGCTGCGCCGGGCCAGCACCCGCAGCGACAGCGTCGGATGGGCCACCAGCGGCGGCAGGATCGCGTGCAGGCGGCTGCCGTCCGGCAGCACCGCATCGACGAAGGGTGCGGCGTCATCCAGCCGCCGGCCCGCCTGGGCTGCCAGCCGGGTGGCCAGCCTGCGCACCGCGGCATCGGAGTCGAACCGGATCCGCGCCCGTTCCAGCCCGGTGCCTCGGTCCAGCCAGACCTGGTCCGGGGCATTGACCAGCACGTCGGTCACGCCGGGGATGGCCAGCAGCTCCTCCAGCGGCCCGGCGCCGGTCAGCTCGGCAGCAAGCTGGTCGGACAGCTCCGAACGACCGAGCGAGTCCAGCAGCAGGACCGATTCCTGACCGGCGAGTTCCCCCAGGTCGTGCGGAGCGGGGCCGGCCGCCAGCCGGTGCCGCACCCGGTCGACCAGGTCACCGCTCACGCTGCCACCACCGGCTCAGCCGCGGCCGCGGCCTGCCTCAGCACCGCCTCGGCCAGCTGCCTGGTGCCGCGCCTGATCCGGCGCGGATCCAGGCCACCGGGATGCCGACCAGCCGGCTCGTAGCCGAACCTGCCCAGCACCGGCAGTCCGAGCAAGCCGCCGATCCGGGCCGGCGGCAGGTCAGTCGAGGGGCCTCTGACCACCAGCCCGGCCCGGGACCGGTCCAGCGCCCCGGCGATGGCGGCGCTGGCCGCGACCGCCCCCACCTCGGCGGGCGTCACCAGCACCGCCAGGTCGTAGCTGCGCAACGCCGCGGTCCGGACCGGCGACGGCCACCTGGCCAGATCCAGGATCACCGGACCGGCCGGCGCTGCCGCGGCGACCAGCTTGACCAGGGCCTCGGGGTCCGGCGCCAGCGGGTCGTCCACCGCCAGCACCGATACCTGGTGCCAGTTCGGCAGGCAGTCGCGCAGCACCGCCGGATCCAGGCTGCCGCCGCGCAGCCGCACCTGCCCCCACCGCGAACCGGGGACCCGTTCACAGCCCAGCAGTACGTCGATGCCGCCGCCGAGCGGGTCGCAGTCGATCAGGAACGCCGGGCCGGCAGAGTCGGTGGCGCACCAGGCGAGCACCGCGGCCAGCACGCTTGCGCCCGCCCCGCCGCAGCCACCGAGCACGCAGATCCTGGGATGCGCTGTCATACCACCACCCTGGTCGAACCGCTCTGGGCAGCGGTCCGAGCTGCCCGATCTGTGGACGGAGCGCGTCCGGCCGAACCCGGCTGTGGACAACCGCAACGGGCAAACCAGGCGATCAGGCGGACCGGCGCCGGGACACTGACAGCGGCGCTGGCTATCCTCGCGGAGTGGCTAGCTCAGCGGCGTTCTTCGACCTGGACAAGACGATCATCGCCAAGTCCAGCACGCTGGCGTTCGGGCGCCCGTTCTACCAGGGTGGTCTGATCAACCGGCGCGCCGTCGTGCGCAGTGCTTTCGCCCAGTTCGTCTTCGCCCTGTCCGGTGCCGACGAGGACCAGATGGACCGGATGCGCAAGTACCTGACGGCCATGTGCACCGGCTGGGACGTCCAGCAGATCCGCGACATCGTCAACGAGACGCTGCACCAGATCATCGACCCGCTGGTCTACAACGAAGCCGTCGAACTGATCCTCGAGCACAAGGCGGCCGGCCGGGACGTGGTGATCATCTCCTCCTCCGGCGACGAGGTGGTGCGCCCGATCGGCGAGATGGTGGGGGCCGACCACGTGATCGCCACCCGGATGGTGGTGCGCGAGGGCCGCTACACCGGTGAGATCGAGTTCTATGCCTACGGCCGGCACAAGGCCGACGGGCTGCGCGAGTTGGCCGCCGAACGCGGCTACGACCTGGCCGAGAGCTACGCCTACTCCGACTCGATCACCGACGTCCCGATGCTGGAGGCGGTCGGCCATCCCTACGTGGTGAACGCCGACAAGGCCCTGCGCAAGGTGGCCGCCGACAACAACTGGCCGGCACTGACCTTCACCAACGCGGTGCCGTTGCGCGAGCGGTTGTCCAGCTTCCGGACACCGCAACCGGCTACCAGCGCGGTGGTGGCGGCCAGCGCCGCGGGGCTCGCCGCGCTGCTCTGGTACGGCCATTCCCGCAGATCGAACAGGGCCTGACACGAGCGCCTCAGACCGGACTGGGTCCAGTCTGCGCTCAGAGCGGAAACTCTTGCACTGTAAAGGTATTCGGGAGTACGAATACAAGTACGGATTCCTCGAGTGGCTATGGCGGTACCGCCCCCACCAGTCGCGGACTCCGCCAGTGGGCAACCGGGTACCCACGCGGCGACTAAGCCACGCTAACGGCTGTCGACGCGGACCGTCACCGGCCCGCGCCTGACCTTGTCCAGGTGCACGCTTGATAACCCGGATTGGCCGCAGAGGGCGCCGTGCGCAAGCACGGCGCCCTCACCCTGTCGCCGGCGTTCGCGAGCTCACCGCTGGGGCCAGCCGAAGTCCGGCAGCGGGTCGGGCAGCCGCGGCACCGGCCAGCCGGGATCCGGACGGAAGTCGCACCAACTGCCGTCGAACGGGAACCGGCCCGCGGCCAGCTCGGCCAGCACCGACCGGCCCTCGGCACGGATCCCGGCGCTGCCGTCGGCATCCCAATAGCCGGGCAGGCCGGTCACGAGCTCCAGCTCGGCCTCGTCCTTCCATTGCCAGTTCCGGTCCGGTGCCACCACCAGATCCAGTTCGTGGTCGGTGACGTCCACCCCGAACGCGCCGCCGTGCCGCCAGAAGCCGGTGCGGGCCTCCAGGTTGACGTACCAGCCGTCGAACTCGCTGCCGGCGAAGAACCACCACACCGAGTGCGCCCGGCCGGCCGGCATCCAGATCAGCGCCGAACGGTCCTGCCAGCCGCCGAGCCGCAGCCGGCCGGCGGTGAAGTCCTTGATCGGGGCCGCCCGCACGGGCGAACCGTCGGCTTGCTGCCGGAAGCCGAAGCCCGCGCCCACCGGCAGCCAGCAGAACACTCCCGACGAATCGACGGCCACCACCCGGCAGGCCTGCAGCCAGGAGGTGACAGCGCCGCGCCGGTAGCGGCGCAGTAGCGGGCTGCCGGCTTGCAGGGTCCGCACCTCGGCCGGCTCAGCCTCGGCCGGCTCAGCCCCGGCCGGCTCAGCCCGGATCAGCCCAGCGCCGCTGGGCTCTGCCCCGGACTGGGCGGGATCGAAGTCAGCCACGCTGGATGGCCTCGCAGATCGCCAGCGATTCCCGGGCGCCGAGCTCGAGTGCCTGACCGCAGTGCCGGATCCAGCCGACCACCCCGTCCGGCTGCCCGGCGCGGTAGCCGGCCAGCGCGGCCTGTTCCTGGTCGGCGAGTTCGAGGTGCCCGACCTCGAGCGCGACCAGCGACTTGGGATCCAGACCCCGCTCGATCAGGGTCAGCCGGGCGGCGGCGCGGGCCACCACCCCCGAGGCCGGCGCGAAGGCGTCCAGGCCCAGCACCTCGCCCTGCACGATCGCCGCGATCACGACCGCCGGAGCCTTGGTGAGAGCCAGCACCTCGGCGAGGGTGTCGAGCCGGTGCGCCACCTCCCGGTCCGGACGCGGCCGCCCCAGTTGCTCGGCGGGCAGCAGGTCGGTGGCGGCGAGCGCGTGCAGCCGCGCCAGTACCTGACGCTGCGCGCCGGTCCAGGGGCCGGCCAGCACCGCCAGTTCGGTGGAGACCCGCAACGCACCCTGGACGATCGGTTCGGTCGCGGTGCCGGCCCGGACCTCGTCCAGGGTCGCCGGCGAGCCCGCCAGCACCGCTGAGGCCCACGCCCCGCGCAGCAGCGACTCGGCCGACACGTCGGAGAAGCGCCGTCGCAGCACCCGGTGCCCGAGCAGCTTGTCGACCGCCTGCCGGCTCGCGGTCACCACCTCGGCGACGCCGGGCAGTTCCAGCAGCGGGGCCAGCGGATCAGGTTGCACGCAACCAGACGCTAGCCAACGACCGGTTGCCGCCTCCACCCGCCTTGCAGATCGGCCGGTGCACGCTAACGTCGGCACCGAGCACCGGCGGAGAAGGAGCGAGATGACCGAGTCGACTGAGGGCCTGTCCAACCTGCTGCACGAGGAGCGCCGGTTTCCGCCGTCGGAGGAGTTCGCGGCGAACGCGAACTACACCGCCCAGGCGTACGAGGGCGCGGCGGCCGACCGGCTCGGCTTCTGGGACGCCCAGGCCCGGCGGCTGGCCTGGGACACCGAGTGGACCCAGACCCTGGACTGGTCCAACGCACCGTTCGCGAAGTGGTTCGTCGGCGGCCGGCTGAACGCCGCGGTCAACTGCGTGGACCGGCACGTCGAGGCCGGCCGGGGCGACAAGGTCGCCCTGCATTTCGAGGGCGAGCCGGGCGACACCCGGGCGGTCAGCTACGCCGAGCTGCAGCGGCTGGTGTGCCAGGCCGCCAACACGCTCACCGAGCTGGGGGTCGGCAAGGGCGACCGGGTCGCGATCTACCTGCCGATGCTGGTCGAGGCGGTGGTGTCGATGCTGGCCTGCGCCCGGATCGGCGCCATCCACTCGGTGATCTTCGGCGGCTTCTCCGCGCAGGCGATCTATGACCGGGTGCTCGACGCCGACGTCAGCCTGGTGATCACCGCCGACGGCGGCTACCGGCGGGGCTCGGTGTTCGCGCTCAAGCCGGTGGTGGACGAGGCGTTGGCGAAGTTCGATGGCGACAGCTGCCCGGTGCGGCACGTGCTGGTCGTCAAGCGCGGCGGCAACGACGTCGAGCTGACCCAGGGTCGCGACCAGTGGTGGGACGAGGCGGTGGGCAACCAGCCGGAGGAGCACCAGCCGGACTTCTTCGACGCCGAGACACCGCTGTTCATCCTCTACACCTCGGGAACCACCGGTAAGCCGAAGGGCATCCTGCACACCACCGGCGGCTACCTGACCCAGACCGCCTACACCCACCATGCCGCCTTCGACCTGCACGCCGACACCGACGTGTACTGGTGCACCGCCGACATCGGCTGGGTGACCGGGCACTCCTACATCGTCTATGGCCCGCTGGCCAACGGGGTCACCCAGGTGATCTACGAGGGCACCCCGGACACCCCGCACAAGGGCCGGTTCTGGGAGCTGGTGGCCAAGTACGGTGTGACGATCCTCTACACCGCGCCCACCGCGATCCGGACGTTCATGAAGTGGGGCGAGGACATCCCGGCGAAGTTCGACCTGTCCTCGCTGCGGGTGCTGGGCTCGGTCGGCGAACCGATCAACCCCGAGGCCTGGATGTGGTACCGCCGGGTGATCGGCGGCGACCGGACGCCGGTGGTCGACACCTGGTGGCAGACCGAGACCGGCGCGATCATGATCAGCCCGCTGCCCGGCGTCACCGCGGCCAAGCCCGGCTCGGCGATGCGGGCGCTGCCCGGCGTCGAGGCCGACGTGGTGGACGACCAGGGCAAGCCCGTCCCCAACGGCGGCGGCGGCCTGCTGGTGCTGACCGAGCCGTGGCCGTCCATGCTGCGCGGGATCTGGGGTGATGACGAGCGGTTCCGGGAGACCTACTGGTCCCGGTTCGCCGAGCAGGGCTACTACTTCGCCGGCGACGGGGCGAAGAAGGACGAGGACGGCGATCTGTGGCTGCTCGGCCGCGTCGACGACGTGATGAACGTGTCGGGGCACCGCATCTCCACCACCGAGGTCGAGTC
>JAVEEO010000459.1 GCA_030840415.1 Pseudonocardiales bacterium
CACTCGACCAGGGTCAGCGCGGCGGCCGGGTAGTCCAGATGAGCCAGATAATGCGGCACGTTCACTGCGAAACCCATCGAATCCACGCCGGACTCGCGCAGCCGGAACTCGATCAGGTGCCCAGCGCTGCCCGGAACCTGGACCGTGCCGAGCCAGTTGCTGTACTCGGCGACCAGCTCCGGTGAGCTGGCGCGGGCGATCACGGTGGACGGCCGGCTGTGCGGAACCCCCATCGGGATCGCGTCCAGCGCGATCAGCAACCGGACCCCGAGCCGCTCGACGATGATCTGCACAGCGGCGGCGAACCGCTCCCACTGGATGTCGGGCTCCGCGCCTGCCAGCAGCAGGAACAGTGTGCCGGCCGCATCGCGCACCGCATGAATCTTCAGCTCCGGCGCGCTGAAACGCTCCCAGTGGTCGGTGACGAACAGCATCTCCGGACGCCGGCCCCGGTAGTCGAATACCTGGTCGATGTCGAAGGTGGCGATCACCTGGGACTCAAGCGTGCTCAGCAGGTGAGCCCGGGCCAGCTGGGCGGCGTTGCCGGCGTCGACGAAACCGTCCAGCGCCAGCACCAGAACCGGCCGGTCGAGTTCGGGTAGCTCCTCGATCAGCTGGAACAGCGCCGCCGGGTCCAGCATCGTCTTCGACCGCCTCAGCCAGCCGTCAACGCGACGGTCAGTTCGGGCTCGGTGGCCGCGCGTACCTGGTCCACGGTCACGCCGGGCGCCAGCTCACGCAGCACCAGGCCCTCGGGCAGCACGTCGATCACCGCCAGATCGGTGATGATGTGGTGCACGCAGGCTGCTCCGGTGAGCGGCAGCGAACACTGCTTCACCACCTTTGGACTGCCGTCGCGAGCCAGGTGCTCCATCATCACGATCACCTTCTTCGCCCCGTGCACGAGATCCATCGCGCCGCCCATCCCCTTAATCATCTTCCCAGGAATGGTCCAGTTCGCCAGGTCACCGTTTGCCCCGACCTGCATCGCGCCGAGCACCGCCACGTCGATGTGCCCACCCCGGATCATTCCGAAAGACAACGCGGAATCGAAGTAGGACGCCCCGGGCAGCACCGTGACGGTCTCCTTGCCGGCATTGATCAGATCGCCGTCGAGCTCGCTCTCCAGCGGGTACGGGCCTACCCCGAGAATGCCGTTCTCGCTCTGCAGGACCACGGTGATCGACGGGTCGACGAAGTTCGGGACCAGCGTCGGCAGCCCGATGCCGAGGTTGACGTACTGGCCGTCGTGCAGCTCGGCGGCCACCCGGGCGGCGAGCTCGTTACGAGTGAGTGCCATCGCGATCAGCCTGCGCTCTCTACGTTCTCAGAACCTGCCCCGGCGCGATCGGCATCCGAACGCTCGCGCACGGTGCGCTTCTCGATCAGCTTGCCGGACTCGCCCACCTCGACCACCCGCTGCACGAACACCCCGGGGGTGTGCACCTGCTCGGGGTCCAGCTCGCCGGGCTCGACGAGTTCCTCGACCTCGGCAATGGTGATCCGCCCGGCCATCGCGCACAGCGGGTTGAAGTTGCGGGCCGAGGCGTCGTAGCTGAGGTTGCCGTGCCGGTCGCCGCGGGCCGCCCGGACCAGCGCGAAGTCGGTGACGATGCCCTCCTCGAGCACGTAGCGCTGGCCGCGGAACTCCCGCGTCTCCTTCGCCGGCGAGGCCAGCGCGACCGAGCCGTCCGGGGAGTAGCGCCAGGGCAGGCCGCCGTCGGCGATCAGGGTGCCGACGCCGGCCGGGGTGTAGAACGCCGGGATGCCCGAGCCGCCGGCTCGCAGCCGCTCGGCCAGGGTGCCCTGCGGGGTCAGCTCGACCTCCAGCTCGCCGCCGAGGTACTGCCGGGCGAACTCGCGGTTCTCGCCGACGTAGGAGCCGATGGTGCGCCTGATCCGCTTGGCGCTCAGCAGCAGGCCCAGCCCCGCCTCGTCCAGCCCGCAGTTGTTCGACACGGTCTCCAGGTCGGTGCTGCCCAGTTCCAGCAGCGCCTGGATCAGGACGTGCGGAATGCCGCACACGCCGAAGCCACCGACTGCCAGCGAAGCCCGGTCGCCGATGTCGGCCACTGCCTCGGCGGCTGTTGCCACCACTTTGTCCACGCTCGGTTACCCTTCCAGCTCACTCGATCGGGGCGTCCGGTGCCCACACCCCTCGGCAACCGAACGAGTCGGTCAGGCCGAACTCTAGCCAGCATGGGCGGGCACCGACCAACGCGGTGGGCGGCGGCATCAGTGCCTGACGGTGACCTTCTCGGCCTCGGCCCGGGACGCCGCCGGGCCCGGGTCCGGATTGCGCACCAGCACCACCGAGCCGCCGACGGCCAGCGGGGCCAACAGCGCGGCGATCCAGTCCTGGTGCGTGCTCCAGGGCGCCGTCCAGAGCAGCCGGCCACCAGC
This sequence comes from Pseudonocardiales bacterium, assembly GCA_030840415.1. GTDB lineage: Bacteria > Actinomycetota > Actinomycetes > Mycobacteriales > Jatrophihabitantaceae > Jatrophihabitans_A. Next base: position 2,404 of record JAVEEO010000459.1, read on the forward strand.
TGCCAGCCCCAGCTCGGCCGCGGTCCGGTGCGCCGTCGCGGCCAGCTCGGCCCGGGACTGCCCGGCCAGCCCCGGATCGGCCGGGCCCGCCTGGGCCCGCACCGTTGCCCAGCTGTCGGGCATCGGGCGCACCGAGCTGGCGTAGTCGGCCATCTCCGGTGGTGGGGTCGAGGGCCTGGCCATGCTCAGCAGCGACACCGCGAACACCCCGTCCAGACGCTGGACGAGCGGGGCGGGCAGCGCGGCCAGCAGCGAGTCGGCGTCGCCGAAGGCCACCGTCGCCGCCGCCGGATCGGTCACCACCTCCAAGCCGGCGTACCAGCAGCCCAGCAGGATCGGGGCGGCCAGCCAGTGCACCGGCAGCCGGACGAAAGCCCGGTCGCCGGGCGCGGCCCCGAGCTCGTCGAGCAGCAGGAAATGGGTCTTGGCGACCCAGTTGGCCAGTGACTTCGCCGACAGCTCCGCGCGCTCACCGGTGGCGTCGTCGTAGAAGGTGACCAGCGGGCTGCCCGGGTCGGCGGCCAGCCGGGCGGCGAACAACTGCTCGGGACCGCTGGGTGCTGTCGGCATCGGTCTTTTAGTTGATGCAGCCGGCGTCGGCCGCCGTGGTCACGGCCGGCGAACTCGACTCGCCGGGCTTGGCCGAGCTGCTGACCGAACCGGGTGCCGGCGTCGGCATCAGGCTCTTGACCTGCACCTTGTTCTCACCCAGCACCAGGGTCACCGAGTCGACCTCGGACGTCGCCTCCATCACCGCGCCGGGCACCTGGGCCTGCAGGGCCTTGGCCGCCGCCTCCTGGCCGGGGGCGTAGCGGATCAGGGTCTTGGCCACTACGTCGGACGTGGCCGGCGGGATCTCGGTCTTGAAGCCGGCAGCCTTCAGCGCCTCGGCGTTGGTGTTCTCCAGGCCGTTGGTGTTGGTGTCGTTGATGACCTGGACGGTTACCGAGGACGGCGCCGCGGCCTTGGCCCGAGACAGCGCCGTGCCGGGGTCGGAGCCGATCAGCTTGCCGATGAAGTTGGGCATCGCGGTCGCGTCCACCACCACGATGCTTTGGGTCTGGCCGTTGATCTGCACGTCCTCGAAGCCCTGGGTGGGAATGGTGGTGAAGGAGAAGTTGCCGGCCTGCAGGTTCTGCATCTGCTGGGCCAGCTTCAGCGGCACCAGGTCGGGATCCATCTGCAGCGAGGACGACACCGCCTTGAGCAGGTTCTGCAGCTTCAGCGGGTTGAGCAGGGTGCCGGCCGAGGAGATCTTGCGGAAGACCGCGGACAGGAAGTATTGCTGGCGCTTGATCCGGTCCAGGTCACCCTGCGGGAAGCCGTAGCGCTGCCGGACGAAGGCCAGTGCCTGGGTGCCCTTGATCGTCTGGTGGCCGGCCTTCAGGTCGATGCCGGAATTAGGTTCCTTCACCGCATTGTTGAGGCAGACGTCGACGCCGCCGATGGCGTTGGAGATCCGGTAGAAGCCCAGCAGGTCGATCTGGACGAAGTGGTCGATGCTCAGGCCGGTCAGGTTCTCGATGGTCTGTACCAGCAGCTGCGCGCCGGCCTCCTTGTTGCCGTGCGCTGCCTGAATGCCGAGCGGGTAGGCCGCGTTCAGCTTGTTCCTGCCGTGGCCGGGGATGTTGACGTAGGAGTCGCGCGGGAACGAGATCAGGGTCGCCTTGCTGCCGTTGGCCGGCAGGTGCAGCAGCATCATGGTGTCGGTGTTGTAGCTGCCGCCGTCCCGGGTGGTGCCCAGCTTGGCGAGCTCGGCGTCGCTGGCGGTGTCCCGGTCGTCGTTGCCGACGATCAGCAGGTTCTGGTCCTTGCCGTCGATGCCGCCGTTGGCGGCCTTGCCCTTGGGCGAGATGGCGTTGACCCGGGTGATGTCGGCGTTGAAGTTGCGGTAGGTCGCCCATGCCCAGCCGCTGCCGACCAGCACCAGCAGTGAACACAGCGTGGCGACGATCCGCAGGCCGAGCGACACCCCGTGCATCAGATCGGATCGACCCGCCGCGGGCCGGCCCGGCGGCGGGCCGGGTGCCTGGCGGGCCCGAGCGGTGTGGCGCCCGCGCGGGTCCAGTTCCGGTGGCAGGCCGCCGGCGGCCGGCGACCGCTGGGCCCGCGGAACGGACTGGCCGGCCTGGGAGCCGTCCGGCCGGCCGGCGCCGCGATCGGGGCGGGACCGTCCCCGGCGCGGGTCGAGCTCCGGGGGCAGGTCGCCCTCAGCCGGGTGGGGCCGGCCGGGCGGCCAATCGTCGGAGGAGGGCATCCAGCGAGTCTATCGGCGCCAAGCTGTGCGGAGGCTCAGAAGCCGGCACGCCCTGATGCCGAGGACGGTGTGCGAGCATGAGCCGCATGCGCCCCTCCGCCGCCCGCTGGCTGGTGACCGGTGCCCGGGGCCAGCTGGGCACCGACCTGTGCGCGGTGCTGGCCGGTGCCGGCGTCGAGGGCGACCAGCTGCTGGCACTGGGTTCGGACCAGCTCGACGTCACCAGCTCGGCCGCGGTGCAGGCGGTCTTCAGCGGCTTCCAACCGCAGCTGGTGGTCAATGCCGCGGCCTACACCGCCGTGGACCAGGCCGAGACCGACGAGGACAAGGCCTTCGCGGTGAACGCCGCGGGCCCGGCGCTGCTGGCCGCCGCCGCCGCCCGGACCGGGGCCCGGCTGCTGCAGGTGTCCACCGACTACGTCTTCGCCGGCGATGCCGACCGGCCCTATGCCGAACAGGACGAGCCCGATCCGCGCTCGGCCTACGGGCGTACCAAGCTGGCCGGTGAGCTGGCGGTCCGCGAGCTGGCCCCCGAGCACGGCTACGTGGTGCGGACCGCCTGGGTGTACGGAGCCACCGGCTCGAACTTCGTCAAGACGATGGCCCGGCTGGAGCGCGACCGGGACACCGTGGAGGTCGTCGATGACCAGCGCGGCTCGCCGACCTGGTCGGCCGACCTGGCCCGCGGGCTGGTCGAGCTGGCCGGCAGCGCCGCCGCCCCGGGCACGTATCACTGCACCGGCTCGGGGGAGACCAGCTGGTTCGGGCTGGCCCGCGCGGTGTTCGAGGAGCTGGGCGCCGATCCGGAGCGGGTCCGGCCGACCAGCACCGACAGGTTCCCGAGGCCGGCGCCGCGGCCGGCATACTCGGTGCTGTCGGACCGGGCCTGGCGGGCGGCCGGCCTGAGCCCGCTGCCGCACTGGCGGCAGGCGCTGCGGCAGGCCTTCGCCGACGACCGCGCCGCCTACCTGCCGACCGGCTGAGCGAGCCGGGTTCCCGAGTCCGAAGAGCGGCCGAACTGCCGCCGTCCAGGTAGTGCGCGCAGCGGCACGGCGGGGTTACAGTCTCGCGATCACTCAGATCGTCCCGCTGCCGGCCAATAGGTAAGACGGTAGGAACAATTCCCGGTGGTCTCGGCCACCCTTATCCGGACACACCGGCTCATTGCACTCGGGTCGGCCGCCCGAGGTGACGTCGCAGATGTTCAGGACCAGTTCGAACCGCCGGCCAGCCGGCACCGTCCACTCCCAGCCCAGTGGCCAGCGGCGGCGGATCGGGGTGGTCGCCGCCGGACTCGGCGCGGCACTGACCTGCGCCGCGCTGACGGTGGTGAATCCCGCTCCGGCGGCAGCCTCCTGGCCCGGCGGCAACGTCGGGATCACCGGGCACGGCTTCGGTCACGGGCGGGGGATGGGCCAGTACGGCGCCTTCGGCTACGCCACCCTCTACGGCTGGACCTATTCCCAGATCCTGTCCCACTACTACGGCGGCACCACGCTCGCCACCCGCAGCCTGGGCACCCTCAGCGTCGATCTGACCGCCTTCGACGGGGTCAACCAGGTGGTGGTCACCTCCGGCAGCCCGTTCACCGCCGGTGGCGTGGCGATCCCGGCCGGCGGCGCGGCCCTGCTGCGCTACGTCTCGACGAACTCCTACCAGTTGGCCACCAGCCCCGGTTGCGGCAAGCCGTGGTCGGCGGTCAAACCGGTGACCAGCGGGGCCATCTCCTCCACCGTGCCGGCCAGTTCGCTGTCGGCGATGCTGACGATCTGCTCGGGCGGCGGCACCCGGACCTACCGCGGCTCGCTGTCGCTGACCTACGGCGGCGGCGCGACCAGGCTGGTGAACCTGGTGGCCATGGACGACTACCTGCGCGGCGTCGTGCCGCGCGAGTCGCCGGCGTCCTGGGGCGACGCCAGCGGCGGCAAGGGCATGGCCGCGTTGCAGTCGCAGGCGGTCGCGGCGCGGTCCTACGCGGCGGCGCAGAACCGCTACAGCTGGGCCAAGACCTGCGACACCCAGAACTGCCAGGTCTACGGCGGCGCCGGCCTCAACGGCGTCCTCACCGAGGATTCCCGCACCAACACCGCGGTGACCAGCACCGCCGGCAAGGTGCTCACCAACTCCTCCGGTTCCATCGTGTCCGCCGAGTTCAGTTCCTCGACCGGCGGCTGGACCGCCGGCGGCGCCTTCCCGGCGGTGCAGGACCTGGGCGATGTCGCCTCGCCCAACCACAACTGGAACACCTCCATCCCGGCCAGCACCATTGGCAACGCCTTCGGGGTGGGCACCCTGCAGGCGATCAGCACCACCCGCAACGGGCTGGGCGCCGACGGCGGCCGGGTGCTGACCGCCACCATCAAGGGCAGCACCCGGACGGTCACCGTCACCGGAAACGACTTCCGCAGCACCTTCGGGCTGATGTCGGACTGGTTCGTGGTGGCCAAGCCGCTGACCACCCCGACGATCTTCGTGACGAACTCGCTCAGCGCGCCCAGCACGGCACTGGCGCGAGCCTTCGGCATCAAGGGCGACCAGCCGTTCGCCTGTGACTTCAACGGTGACGGCACCGACACCGCCGGGGTGTACCGCGCGTCCATCGCGACCTTCTACTACCGCGACTCCTTCGCCGCCGACGCGCCGCTGCACGCGGTGAAGCTCGGCGCCCCGGGCGACCGTCCGGTGTGCGGGGACTGGGACGGCAACGGCACCGACACGGTCGGCGTCTACCGCGGCTCGAACTCGATGTTCTACCTGCTCAACACCAACAACCGGGTGGCCAGCAGCCCGCTGACGCAGGTACTGCTCGGCGGTGCCGGGGCGGTGCCGGTGGCCGGCGACTGGAATGGCGACAAGGCCGCGACTCCTGGCGTGTACGACCCGAAGACCGCCACCTTCTACCTGGTCAACGCCCTCGCGCCCGGCTCGCCGCGGTTGCGGTACCAGTTCGGGCTGGCCGGCAACGTGCCGGTGGCCGGCGACTGGGACGGCAACGGCTCGGACACCTACGGCGTCTACCAGGGCACCCGGTTCGCGGTGGTCAACACCCTGGGCGGCCCGGTGGTTTCCTACACCAGCTACGGCCTGGCCGGTGACCGGCCGCTGGCCGGCGATTGGAACCACGACGGCAAGGACACCGTCGGCGTCGGCCGCGACTACTGAGGCCCGGCGAACTCTGAACCGGCAAGTCGGCCGGACCTGCTACCGCCGAGGCTCACCAGCCGGCAGGCAGCCGTTGGGTACCCTGGCCACGCGCTTCGCGGCCGCGGGGTGTGCCGGCCTGCCAGCCGGATTGAGTTCGACGCAGACTTGATGGAAGGTCGTCCATGCCCCGCGCGCTGATCACCGGAATCACCGGCCAGGACGGGCTGTACCTGGCCGAACTGCTGCTGGGCAAGGGTTACCAGGTCTTCGGGTTGATCCGTGGCCAGAACAACCCCAAGCGCGCGCTGGTCGAGCAGGAGGTGCCCGGCGTCCAGCTGCTGACCGGTGACCTGACCGACCTGTCCAGCCTGATCCGCGCCTACGCCCAGGCCCAGCCCGACGAGGTCTACAACCTCGGCGCGATCTCGTTCGTGGCCTACTCGTGGGAGAACGCCCGGCTGACCTCCGACGTCACCGGTATGGGCGTGCTCAACGTGCTGGAGGCGACCCGGCTCTACGCCGGCGACGATGTCAGCAAGGTGCGCTTCTACCAGGCCTCGAGCTCGGAGATGTTCGGCAAGGTGCAGGAGGTGCCGCAGCGCGAGTCGACGCTGCTGTGGCCGCGCTCGCCGTACGGAGTGGCCAAGGTGTTCGGGCACTACATGACGATCAACTACCGCGAGTCCTACGGCATGCACGCCTCCTCCGGCATCCTGTTCAACCACGAGTCGCCGCGCCGCGGCCCGGAGTTCGTGACCCGCAAGATCAGCCTGGCGGTGGCCCGGATCGCGCTCGGCCTGGACAAGGACCTGTCACTGGGCAACATCGACGCCAAGCGGGACTGGGGCTTCGCCGGCGACTACGTCGAGGCGATGTGGCGGATGCTGCAGCAGGACGAGGCCGACGACTATGTGGTGGCCACCGGTGAGACCCACTCGATCCGGGAGTTCCTGTCCATCGCCTTCCGGCGGGCCGGCATCGCCGACTGGGAGGGCTACGTCCTGCAGGACCCGAAGTTCTACCGGCCGGCCGAGGTCGACCTGCTGATCGGCGACCCGGCCAAGGCCCGCCAGCGGCTCGGCTGGCAGCCCTCGGTCAGCTTCGAGCAGCTGGTGGAGATGATGGTCGACGCCGATCTGGCCGAGCAGCGCGTGCTGGCAGGCAAGTGAGGCCGGTGCCCGAGCGGGCGGCCTTCGTCACCGGCATCACCGGCCAGGATGGCGGCTACCTCGCCGAGCGGCTGGTCGCCGACGGGGTGTCGGTGCACGGGCTGGTGCACGGCCACGACGAGCACGCCGACGAGCTGATCAGGCGTTGCCCGCAGGTGGTGCTGCACACCGGCGACCTGACCGACGCCGAGCGGCTGCGGGCGCTGATCGCCGAGCTGGGCCCGGACGAGGTCTACAACCTGGGCGGCATCAGCTCGGTGGCGTTGTCCTGGCAGCAGCCGGTGCTCACCGGGCAGGTGTCGGGGCTGGGCGCGGTGGCGGTGCTGGACGCGTGCTGGCAGTTGCAGGAGCAGTCGGGCCGTCCGGTGCGGGTGTTGCAGGCCTCCAGCGCCGAGATCTTCGGCAGCCCCGATCACGCCCCGCAGGACGAGTCGACCCCGCTGCGGCCGGCCACCCCGTACGGCGCGGCGAAGGCCTACGCGCACCAGATGGTGTCGGTGTTCCGCAGCCGGGGGTTGGCGGCCAGCGCGGTGATCCTCTACAACCACGAGTCACCGCGCCGTCCCGAGACCTTCGTCACTCGCAAGATCACCGCCGCGGCGGCCCGGATCGCGGCCGGCCGGCAGGACCGGCTGTCGCTGGGCAGCCTGGACGTCCGGCGGGACTGGGGCTGGGCCCCGGACTACGTCGAGGCGATGGTGCGAGCGGTGCGGCATTCCCGGGCCGATGACTACGTGATCGCGACCGGCGAGTCGCACACGGTGGCCGAGTTCGTGGCGGCGGCCTTCGACGCCGCGGGGGTGGGCGACTGGCGGTCCAGGGTCGAGGTGGATCCCACGTTCGTCCGGCCGGTGGACGCCGCCGAGCAGCGCGGGGATGCCGGCAAGGCCCGTCGGGTGCTGGGCTGGGCACCGAGCCGGGACTTTGCCGCCGTCGTGGCCGCCATGGTCGAGGCCGACCTGAGGCAGCTGTGAGCCCAGGTGTAGCCCAGGTGTGAGCTGGTGAAAATCGCGCTGTTCCGAATTGCCGGTTCGGACCGATTCAACACAATAGGCAATCTCCGCAGGCCCAACCGAACCGTTGTTCACAATTGAAAGTAAGGCCGGTGCAAGCCGGGCAATTCGCTGACTGCGGCTGGTAAATCGAATTCTGCGGTCATATGCGGATGTGGTAAAAAGGCGGGGCGCGGAGCGCGACGAAGCCCTCCGCTGTAAACCTTTACACCGGCCGCACGTCAGTGGCTGAGGCCCGAGCCGGTGTTGTCCGCGGCCCGCTGGGCCAATGAGCGTGGGGTTCTGCTGAGCAATGGGTAGCTTTCATCCGACGTATTCGCAGGCAGCGGTCGACGAGGCCGTCGCTGCCCTCAACGCCGGCGGCGTGACCTTATTGCCCGCCGACACTGTCTACGGCTTCTTCGGCCGGTGTGACATCAAGGAGTCCACCGAGCGGGTCTATGACATCAAGCAGCGCGACCGGGGCAAGCCGTTCGGCATCTACACCAATGAGCGCAAGGTCGAGCAGTGGGTGCAGATGAACGACAACGCCCGGCTGTTGATGAAGACCTTCTGGCCCAAGGCGATGACGGTGATCCTGCCGCAGACCGACGCGCTGCCGGACTGGTTCACCGGCATCGGCACGGTCGGCGTGCTGACCGCAGCCAACCCGCTGATCACCGAGGTCATCGAGCGGGTGGACGGGCCGATCTTCGGCACCACGGTGAACTACTCCGGTGAGCCGTCGATCATCCACGCCACCGACGCGATGCACTTCCTGGACAAGGTCGACGTGATGATCGGCGACGACAGCATCATCGTCTACAACGAGTCGTCCACCATCGTCGACTGCACCATCGACCCGCCGGCCGTGATCCGGGAGGGCGTGGTGGCCACCGCCGACATCGCCCGGGTGATCGACGGCCTCGGCATCGACTTCAGCCGGCGCCGCTGACCATGGCCGAGGGCAGCGACATCGCGATCAACAAGAAGACACCGTTCTATCCCTGGCACCGCGACCACGGTGCCGCCCTGTACGAGAAGGGCGGCTGGGTGCGGCCGGCCCGCTACGAGGGCGCCCGCCAGGAGCACCTGCGGGTGCGTGCGGTCGGCGGCATCATCGACGTCCACTCGATGGGCAAGGTGGTGGTCGAGGGCGAGCACGCCGCCGCCCTGCTGGACTTCGCCGCCACCAACGACATCGCCGGGCTCAAGGTGGGCGGTGCCCGCTACACCTGCTTCTGCGCCGAGGACGGCGGCATCGTCGATGACGTGATCGTCTACCGCACCGGTGAGGACCGCTACTACCTGATCACCAACACGCTCTCCCGGTACCGGGTGCTGGACTTCCTGCGCGATCATGCCTTGGGCCGGCAGGCAGCGGTGGCCGACGTCACCTCGGCCACCGCCTACATCGCGGTGCAGGGTCCGCGCAGCCGCGAACTGCTGGCCGCCGCCGGCATCAAGGTGGACCTCGGCGACTCCGCGCTGGGCTACTTCGAGGCGGTCGAGGTCGACCTGCACGGGGTGCCGGTGCTGCTGGCCCGCACCGGCTACACCGGCGAACTCGGCTACGAGTTGAACTTCCCGGCCGAGTACGGCCTGGACGTCTGGGAGCACCTGTGCGCCACCGGCGAGCCGATGGGCATCAGCCCGGTCGGCGGCGAGGCGATGATGACGCTGCGGCTGGAGAAGGGTTACCGCTCCTACGGCAGCGACATCGACCTCGGCGTCAATCCGCTGGAGGCCGGCCTGGGATGGGTGGTCGACTGGAACAAGGCCGACTTCGCCGGCCGCGCCGCGCTGGCCGCCGCTCGCGAGCGGGGGCTGGACCGGCGGATGGTCTACCTGCGGGCCGAGCCGGAGGTCCGGCTGGCGCGCGGCGACCAGCTGCTGGACGCGGCCGGCCAGCCGGCCGGCGAGGTGACCAGCGGCCTGTACGGCCCGAGCCTGGAGGCGTACGTGGGCCTGGGCTACCTCGACGCCGCGGTGCCGGCACCGGGGGAGGTGAGGGTCGGCGGCGAGCTCGGTGGCCAGGTTACCGTCGCCCGTCGCCCGTTCTTCGACCCGGCCGGCGAACGGCTGCGCGGATGAGCCCGGCCATCCGCACCTTCGTCGCCTACCGGCTGGTCTCGCGCGGCTACTTCCACCTGTCGGTGCTGTTCATCTTCCTGTTGCACGCCGGCCACTCGGTGCTGTCCGTGGCGGTCGTGCTGGCCTCCTACGGTCTGGCCATGGCCGCCCTCACCCCGGTTACCCCCAAGCTGGTGGCCCGGCTGGGGCCCGGCCGGGCGCTGATGTCCGGCGAGCTGGGAAAGGCCGCCGGGCTGTTGCTGCTGGCCTTCGGCGCCGATCACCTCGGCTTGGCGGTGCTTGCCCAGGTGATCAACGCCCTCGGCTTCGCGCTGGCCATCTCCGCCGATGCCGGCGTGCTCAACCAGATCGCCGAGCCCGCCCGGGTCCGCGAGCTGCAGGCATCCACCCAGAGCCTGATGTTCCTGGCGCTGCTGGTATCTGGGGTGGCCGGCGGCGCTCTGTACGAGGTGGCGCCGCGCTGGCCGATCGTGGCCGGCGCGATCGCGGCGCTGGCGGCCGCCGGCATCGCTGGCGTGCTGGCCCGTTCCACCCGGGCGCCGGCTGCCGGCCGCGGCAGTGCCCCGAGAGCGGTCAAGCGAGTAGCGCCGGAGGAGGTTCGATGGATCACGTACTACGTGATGACGCGCGGCTACATGCTGGGCACCTTCATCGGGCTGATGCCGTTCCTGATCTTCTCCAAGCTGGGCGCCAGCGTCTTCACCCTGACGCTCTACCTGGCTGCCTATACCCTGGCCGCCTTCGTCACCGCCCGGTACGCCCACCAGATCCTCGAACGGGCCGGCGTGGTCCGGTTCGCGGCGGTCACCGCGGTGGTGCTGCTGCTGGCCCTGGTCATCTTCGCCGAAAGCTCCAGTACGGCAGTGGTGGTGCTGGCCCTGGTGCTGCTCGGCGCGGCGTCGGGCTGCGTGCGGCCGGCGACCATGGCGCAGTTGACCGCGGCATCGCAGCGATTTCGCGGCACGCCGGCCCCGGGCTGGTTGCTGTCGCGAATGGAAGGGCTTTTCGGAATCTGCAATGCCCTGGTGGTCCTGTGCGGTGGCGCAATGATTTCTCATTGGTCTTTCGCTACCGCAATGCTGGTTTTGTGCTTAAGCTATGTTCTGTTGCAGACAGCCGCTGAACTGTATGCCCGACGCCATAATGTCCCCGCCGACCACGACGACCAAAGCCTGGGGCTGCCCGCCTAGGAGCGGAGCTCCGATTCAGTTTCATCTTTAGTAGCAAGCCTGACCCTTGCCGTCGCCATGGGTGCCGGCCGTGCTGCCGTACTGCCCGCACCACCTGCCCGCACACGGTTTCAAAGGAGATCTATGAGCAACGCACTGGACACCCGACCGGTTACCGGTTGGACCGGCAACTCCGATTACTTCGTCATCCGCGAATACGACGAATTCGTGCCCGAGGCGGTTCTCGACGTCCTCGACGGCCGGGTCGCCGGTGTCATGTTCCGCGGGATGGTTCCGCTGGATGTCTGCAAGAACATTTCCCAGCGGTTCTGGGACAGCCCGGACCGCAAGACCCGCGGCGTCGAGGCGCCGGGGTACTACCTGGGTGCCTACACCTGGAACAAGCCGACCGCCCAGTACCTGGACGAGTCGGCCGAGGCCAACCCGATCCTGCGCGAACTGCTGGACGTGCCGGGCGACCCGATGAAGGTCTTCTACGACGGCCTGAACCGGGTGCTCGCCGAGCGCGGTGCCGTGGTGCGGCCGTCGCTGCACGAGGGCCGCGAATCGTGCGTGGCACTGCTGCGGTCCTGGCACGGCCGGGGCCAGTTCGCGCTCGAGCCGCACGACGACGACTCACAGTGCTCGGACCCGCAGATGGCCGACTACGAGCGCAACGAGGTCTTCGGCAAGCCGGTGGCGGCGCTCAACATCTGCCTGGAGAACGAGGGCGGCGGTGGCCGGCTGGCCTTCTGGAACGTCCAGCCGGACGAGGAGAGCAAGCGGCGCCTCGGCGTGCAGTACACCGGCTCGCCCTACCCGGTCGAGACCCTGGAGGGCTTCGACGCGCAGTGGGTCGAGGTCGGCACCGGTGACGTCTACGTCTTCAACGGCGCGCACGTGCACGCCGTCGAGCCGAACACCACCGAGCAGCAGACCCGCACCACGCTGGCCGCGATGATGGCCTTCAAGGACGACCACAACGTCGTCACCTGGAGCTGAGCGGGTTCTATCCCTTCCGGTCGAGCTGCCGGCTGCCCGCTCCGGGAAGCCGCGTCCCGCCCGCCTGAGCACACCCGTCCCGTCCGCAGTTTTGCGTCCCTGGAGGTGAGAACGCCGTGTCCGTAGTACGGAATCCGCGTACCGGCGAGCCGATCGGCACGGCGCCGCTGCTGTCGGCGGCCGACCTGCCGGCGCTCGCCGCCCGGGCGGAGGCCGGCTTCGCCGACTGGTCGACCAGGCCGGTGGCCGAACGGTGCCGGGTGGTCGCGGAGCTGGCCCGGCTGCTCGCCGACCGGAGCGCCGAGATCGGGCGGCGGTTCGGCCTGGAGACCGGCAAGACCGAGGCCGAGGCCGAGGCCGAACTGGACCGGGCGGTGGAGACGCTGTGCTGGTACGCCGAGATCGCCGAGCAGTCGCTGGCCGGCTACCGGATCGCCGCACCGGGACTGGACCGGTCGGTGCGGGTCGAGCCCGCCGGACCGGTGCTGGCGATCGTGCCGTCGAACTTTCCGGCGGTGGTGCTGGCCCGCAAGGTCGGCCCGGCGCTGCTGGCCGGCTGCTCGGTGGTGGTGAAGGCGCCGGAGACCGCACCCTCGGTGGTGGCCGCGCTGGTCGAGCTGGCCCACCGCGCGGGGGTGCCGGAGGCAGTCCTGCAAACGGCATTCTCCGCGCCGGCCGACGCTGCCGCGCTGGTGGCCCGACCGGAGTTCCGGGTGATCAGCTTCACCGGCTCCACCCGGACCGGCCGGCTGGTAGCCGCCGGAGCGGCCGGCACGCTGGCCCAGTGCGTGCTCGAACTCGGCGGCTCGGCACCGGTGATCGTGGCCGCCGACGCCGACCTGGCCGCCGCGGTGCCGGCGCTGGTCCGGTCGAAGTTCGGCTCGGCCGGGCAGAGCTGTGCGGCACCGAGCCGGTTCCTGGTGCAGCACGACCGGGTCGCGGAGTTCGTCGAGCGGTTCGCCGCCGCGGTGCCGGCCCTGGAGGGCGAGCAGGACGCGGCCGGCCGGCCGGGAACGCTCGGCCCGCTGCACACCGCGTCCCGGCAGGCCGAGGTGCACGAGCTGGTGACCGACGCGGTCGGCCGCGGCGCCCGGCTGGTGACCGGTGGCAGGCCTGCCGACCGGCCTGGCTACTACTACCCGGCGACCGTGCTGGCCGACGTGCCGGCCGATGCCCGGGTGCTGGCCGAGGAGCCGTTCGGCCCGCTGGTTCCGGTGCTCGGTTACGCCGACGAGGACGAGGCGGTCCGGCTGGCCAACAGCACGCCGTACGGGCTGGGTGCCTTCGTCTTCGGTGAGCCGGCCCGGATGCGCGAACTGGCCGGCCGGCTCGAGGCCGGCCGGGTGTCGATCAACTGCGCCACCGGTGCCGATCCGCAGTCGCCGCTCGGCGGTCGGGCCGACAGCGGCTACGGCTACGAGGGCGGCGTGCAGGGGCTGCTCGCCTTCACCCGGCTCAAGGTGGTGCACGAACCGGCCACCGGATAGGTCGGGGGCGAGCAGATCGCGCTCGACAGAACTCGGACAGCGATGGGTTTGCGGCGCAGCCGTCAGGTGCGCGCGGCAGGTGAGGAAGCGAACGACATGGACCGGTTCGACATGGATGTGGACGAGACCGCGGTGGTCGCACCGACGACCTTGGAGCAGCGGATCCAGCAGCGCCGCCGCAACGACGAGTGGCCGAAGGCGCCGCGCCGGATCGAGCAGGCCGAGTGCATCGGCTGCGACTCGTGCATGCGGGCCTGCCCGCCGCAGTTCAACGCGGTCTACAACCTCGGCCTGGACGTGGTGATCGTGCCCGAGCTGTGCAACGGCTGCGGAAAGTGCGTGCAGGCCTGCCCGGTGGACTGCATCTACCCCGATCCCGACTGGCAGCCCACCGACGAGGTGCTGTGGACCCACATCGACGCACAGGAGAAGTACCGTGTCGCACGGTGAGCTGACCGAACCCGCGCCCGCGGCCGCCCCGGCGCAGTCCCGCCGGGAGGCGATGGCCGAGCAGCGGCGCAGCAAGCGACCCAGCCGGGGCGACCGGCCGGCCGGCAGCACCGCCCAGCCCGACCGGCAGCTCGACGATGCCGGCTTCACCGAGTTGTTGCGGCGCACGCTGGCCAGCGCCCGGGCGGCGGAGCAACTGCCCGCCGCGATCGAGATCCTGCTGACGCTGGACGGCCATCTGCCACCGGAGTCGGCCCGGCGCTCGCTGACCCGCGAGGAGACGGTCGCGGTCAGCGTGCTGAGCCGGCCGGAGCGGACCGAGCCCGGACCCGACGAGGTGGTGTTCACCAGTGCCCTGGCACTCAGCCCGAGCGGCCGGCTGGTGATCACGGTGCCCCGGCACCGGGCGCTGCCGGCCGAGGCCGCGGCCACCGGGGTGGCGGCGCGGGTGGCCTGGGGACCGGCCGACCTGGCCGAGTACCGCAAGCAGATCGCCGCGGCCGACGCCGAGGCGCAGTGGGAGCTCGGCGAGCTGCGCTCCTACCTGGCCGGCCTCGGTGAGGACGGGCGGGCGCAGGCGGTCAATGCCCTGCGCGGTGCGGTGTTCCTGGTGCCGCCGGTGATGTTCTACGCCGGCCGCGGCATGTTCTCCAACCTGCGCGACCCGGGCAACCTCACCGGCAAGACGCTGGTGCCCAGCCACCCCGACTGCTACTTCCACCACCTGGACAAGCTGCCGTTCGAGCTGTGGACCGATGAGGAGGCGGTGGTCGTCGGCTGCCTGTGGCTGCTCTACCAGTCCGGCGGTCCGAACCGGATCGAGAGCTCCAACGGCTTCCAGCTGTCGCTGCCCAATGTCACCGACAACCTGCGGCACCAGGCCGGCAGCTACGCCGGGGCCGGCAGCACGGTCGAGGTGCCGGACGGCCGGGTGCCGGCCACCGAGCTGCAGAACCTGGCCCTGGAGCTGGCCAAGCTCCGGCTGGGACTGGTCCAGCACCGGCGGCTGTACTACGAGATCAACGCGACCACCCGGCGCAAGGCCGAGCGGTTGTTCCCGGCACCGAGCGGGCCGGACGAGGCGGAGCGGTTCGCCTGCGAGCGGATCGAGGCGCTGTTGCCCGGCTCGGCGGCCAGCTTCGCCGAGGTGCTGGCCGCCGTCCGGGCCCAGCCGGACTGGCTGGCCGAGCCGGTGGCCGGCGCGCCCACCGGCTTCGAGGCCCTGATCGAGACCACCGTCGGATCGGCGCTGGACCTGCTGGAGGCCGACTACGCGATGAGCCGCGGGCTGCGGTCGCTGCCCCGGCTGGTCGACGCGCTGGCCACCGAGGACTGGGCCGAGATCGTCTCCTGGGAGCTGCCGTCCTTCTATTGCTGCGTGGTGCCGAGCCGGCGGGCGGTCCGGCTGTTCGACGGGGACTTCGCCCAGCTGGCCGACTCCACCTGGGCGATCGCCGCCCGGATGCAGTACAACACCTGGCACGTGATGCCCGGCAATCTGCCGAAGAACCCGGCGGTGCAGGCCCGCGACTTCCTGGCCCCGCACGTGCTGCCCGACATCGCGATCCACTCCGACCTGCACCACCGCGGACACGTCGCCAACAACATCCGGTTCTCCGCGCGCAGCCCGGAGACCGTTGTGGTTGCGGGCTTTGCGTTCAAGAGCCTGACCGACATCCGGGTGCTGCGCTGCGAGGGCCCGGCCTTCACCGAGCGGGAGCTGTTCCCGGTGACGGCGATGGCCAGGTTCCTGGCGCAGCTGTCCGAGGTGGTCGCCGAGGTGGCGCTGGCCGGCCGCCGGATCGAGGTCAGCTCGTTCGACCACCGGTGGTACCGCCGCACCATCATCGAGCAGGAGCTGGTCGGCCGTGGCTGAACAGGGGAGCACCACGACGATGCAGCCGACGGCGGGCACCGTGACGGCCGGCCCCCGGGAGAGCATGCAGCGGCTGCCGGGCTGGCTGCAGCAGCCACTGACGGTGTTCACCGGCCGGGCGCTCAGCGGTCAGCGACCGCTGCCCTGGTGGACGCCGACCTACCACTTCGTCATCGGCGCACTGTCGCTGCTCGGCGGGGTGGCGATCAGCAGCCTGGGCTGGCGGCTCGGCGGCGCCGGGTTGTTGCTGTTGCTGATCGGCTGGCCGGTCACCGTGCACGGCATGCGCAACCTGCGAATGATGATCTTCCACCAGTGCTCGCACCGGAACATGTACCGCCGGCCGCTGCTGGACACCGTGATCGGTGAGCTGCTGGCCAGCCTGCTGGTGGTCCAGAACTTCCAGCGCTACCGGCGCGAGCACGTGGCCGACCACCATGCCGCACACCACATGACGCTGCGCGACCCCACCGTGCAGGCCTTCCTGCTCACGCTGGACCTGCATCCCGGCATGCCGGTGCGCCAGATGTGGCGCCGGGTGCTGGGCAAGCTCTGCTCGCCGGTGTTCCACCTGCGCTTCGCGGTGGCCCGGGCGCTGTCGTTCTGGGTGCGTTCCAGCCGCCGCGAGCGGGTCTTCGGCGCCGTGCTGTACGGCGCCGGCCTGCTGGCCGGTGCCCTGACCGGTCACCTGGTGGCACTGCTGGTGATCTGGTTCGTGCCGCTGTTTCCCTTGTTCCAGCTGAGCAATGTGCTGCGGCTGTGCGTCAAGCACACCTTTCCGGCACCCGGCGGCACCGATCGCCGGGGCAAGGCGTACTTCGGCTCCCTGACCAGCGGCGTCTTTCTCGGCGAGCCGGCGCCCGCGCCGGCCGGCTCGGTGGCCGCGGGCACCGTCAACTGGACCCGCTGGGGCCTGCGGATGCTGTTCGTGCACGCGCCGGTGCGCTATCTCATCATCACCGCCGACACCCCGGTGCACGACTTCCACCACCGCTACCCGTCGGTGAACGGCTGGGCGCACCACCTTTACCAGCGACAGGCCGACCTGGACGCCGGCAGCCCGGGCTGGCCGCCCTACACCGAGCTGTGGGGACTGGCGCCGGCGATGAACGAGATCTTCCGCTCGCTGTCGGAGGCCGACCCGGTGGAGTACGACGTCAACCGGATCCGCGACGTCAGCAAGCGCGAGCTGTTCGCCGCCTTCGACGACTGAGCCGTTCCAGGACTGAGGTGTTCCGGCACTGAGCTGTTCAGGCGGGCGCCGACCTGAGCTCCGGCCGCTCCTCGAGCACCGATCGGACCGCGTCGAGGAAGGCGCCGGTCTCCTGCTCCGTGCCGACCGTCACCCGGAGCCGGCCGGGCAGGCCGACGTCGCGTACCAGCACGCCGCGGTCCAGTAGCTGCTGCCACATCGCGCGCTCGTCGCTGAACTCGCCGACCAGCAGGAAGTTGGCATCGGAGGGGGCCGGTCGCAGCCCGAGTTCCAGCAGCCCGGCGGCCATCCGGCCCCGCTGCTGCTTGATCGCCTCCACGGTGGCCAGCAGCGCGTCGGCGTGCGCGAGCGCGGCCCGGGCCACCACCTGGGTGAGGGTGGACAGGTGGTAGGTCAGCCGGACCAGTTGCACCGCCTCGACCACCGCGGCGCTGGCAGCGAAGTAGCCCAGCCGCAGGCCGGCCATCCCGAAGGCCTTGCTCATGGTGCGGCTGACCACCAGCCGCGCCGCGTCCGGCAGCAGGCTCAGCGCGGAGACGGTGCCCGGCCGGGCGAACTCGGCGTAGGCCTCGTCCACCAGCACCATGCCCGGCGCGACCTCCAGCGCGGCCCGCACCACCGACAGCTCGAGCGAGGTGCCGGTCGGGTTGTTGGGCGAGCAGAGGATCACCACGTCGGGCTGGTGTCGCTGGATCTCGGCGGTCACCGCGGCCGGCGACAGCCCGAAGCCCGCCTCCCGGGAACCGGCGAGGAACCGCGAGCCGGTGCCGGCCGACAGCAGCGGATACATCGAGTAGGACGGCACGAAGCCCAATACTGTCCGGCCGGCCCCGGCGAAGGCCTGCAGCAGCTGCTGGATGATCTCGTTGGACCCGTTGGCGGCCCACACCTCGTCCGGGCTGAGGCCGTGGCCGAGGTAGCGGGCCAGGTCGGCGCGCAGTGCCCGGGCGTCCCGGTCGGGGTAGCGGTTGAGCCGGCCGGCCTGCGCGCGCACCGCCTGGTTGATCGACTCGATCAGCGCGTCCGGCAGCGGGTAGGGGTTCTCGTTGGTGTTCAGCATGTGCGCCACGTCCAGCTGGGGCGCGCCGTAGGGGCTCATGCCACGCAGCTCGGCGCGCAGCGGCAGCGATTGCAGCTCGACCTTGGCGGCGCCGCGGGCCGCTGCCGCCGGAGCGGGCCGGCCGGGATCGGACTGCTCTGGCCCGGTCACGAGGCCCTCCTGTTTCCAACCCTGCGTCTCGCCTCGCACGGTCTCGGCTGGTGGTGGGACCTGGCGTCCGGTCGGTTGGCCGGTGTCCGGAACCGATCCGGCCGCGGCCGCGCTGCGACGACAGGATCCGCCGGGGGATCGGCCTGCGCCGCAAACGCCAAACTCCCACCGCCCGGCTGGCGGCAAGGCCGCCGACGGTAGGGTAACCACCATGACCACCACAGCAAAATCCAGTGGAACGGCGACCAGCCCGCGGATCTCGGCCCGGATCGGCGCGATCGCCGAATCGTTGACTCTGTCGCTCGACGCGAAGGCCAAGGCGCTGCGGGCGCAGGGCCGTCCGGTCATTATCTACGGTGCCGGCGAGCCGGACTTCGCCACGCCCGATTACATCGTGCAGGCCGCGGTGGCGGCCTGCTCGGTGCCGGCGAACCACCACTACACGCCCAACGGCGGCTTTGCCGAGCTGCGCGCCGCGATCGCCGCCAAGACCGCCCGGGACTCCGGCTACCAGGTCAAGCCCGAGCAGGTGATGGTCACCAACGGTGGCAAGCAGGCCATCTACGAGGCCTTCGCCACCATCCTCTCGCCCGGTGACGAGGTGATCGTGCCGGCGCCGTACTGGACGACCTATCCGGAGTCGATCAAGCTGGCCGGCGGGGTGCCGGTGCCGGTCGTTGCCGACGAGACCACCGGCTACCGGGTGAGCCTGGAGCAACTGGAGGCCGCCCGCACCGAGCGGACCACGGCGGTGCTGTTCGTCTCGCCGTCCAACCCGACCGGCGCGGTGTATCCCCGCGAGCAGGTGGAGCAGATCGGCCGCTGGGCGCTCGAGCACGACCTGTGGGTGATCACCGACGAGATCTACGAGCACCTGGTCTACGACGACGTCGAGTTCCACTCGATGCCGGTGCTGGTGCCCGAGCTGGCCGATCGGTGCCTGATCGTCAACGGTGTCGCCAAGACCTACGCGATGACGGGCTGGCGGGTCGGCTGGCTGATCGGGCCGGCCGACGTGATCAAGGCCGCCATCAACCTGCAGTCACACGCCACCTCCAACGTCTGCAACGTGGCGCAGGCCGCCGCGCTCGCCGCGGTGTCCGGTGACCTGTCGGCGGTGGCCGGGTTCCGCGAGATCTTCGACCGGCGCCGGCACACCATCGTCTCGATGCTCAACGAGATACCGGGCGTGACCTGCCCGATGCCCGAGGGCGCGTTCTACGCCTACCCGTCGGTCAAGGGCATTCTGGGCAAGCAGCTGCGCGGTCGCCGGCCGGCCACCACGCTGGAGTTGGCCGACCTGATGCTCAACGAGATCGAGGTCGCGGTGATCCCGGGGGAGGCCTTCGGCACGCCGGGCTACCTGCGGATGTCCTACGCCCTCGGCGACGAGGAACTGGCCGAGGGCGTCCGGCGGATGCAGCAGCTGTTCGCCGAGGCCGCCGACTGACCGATCGCCCCCGCCGGCCCGTCCCAGCCGGGCCGCGGTACCGGTCGCGGCCGGCTCGTCCACCGGGTTGCATAGATTTTCGGCAAGAACCGCAGTCGAGCCGCCGGGCCGGGTTGGCTAGGGTGGAACCAGCCACCATGGCCGGAAACGGCCGGTGGCGGGGCCTTGAAACCCCAGGGCCCCCTGCGAGAGGGCCTGAATATGCCTAGCGTGACCAAGTCCATCGACGTGTCGGTGCCGGTACGGACCGCCTACAACCAGTGGACGCAGTTCGAGAGCTTCCCGCACTTCATGGGCGGGGTGGAATCGATCACCCAGACCGACGACACCCACTCGCACTGGGTGACCAAGATCGGTGGCGTGACCCGGGAGTTCGACACCGAGATCACCGAGCAGCACCCGGACGAGCGGGTGGCCTGGAAGAGCACCGACGGCAAGACCCACGCCGGCGTGGTCACCTTCCACCGGCTGGGCGAGGGGGAGAGCCGGGTCACCGTGCAGCTGGACTGGGAGGCCGAGGGCATCGTGGAGAAGGCCGGTGCGCTGGTCGGCGTCGACGATCACCAGGTGAAGGCCGATCTGGACCGGTTCAAGGACTTCATCGAGAGCCGGGGCCGCGAGGAAGGCGGCTGGCGGGGCAACGTCGACAGTCCCACCACCTGATCGTCGGGAGCGAATCCGCCGGGCCGCAGGCGCGCTGGGACCGACCATCGGCGGATGGTCGGTAACATGTGCTGTTGGACGTCGGCTCGTCGAGCCGTAGTCGCCAGTCTCGTCGAGGCGCAGCCACGGCCTCGACGAGCCTGACGCACCAGCCAGGCGGGACAGCTCCCGACGACAGAATGAGGACCATGACCGCAGCCGGAACGAAGCTGCCGGAGCGGGCGAGTGCCGGACCGGACGGGCTGGAGCAGCCGCTGGCCCGGGTGAACGCGCCGCGCAGCTTCTTCCGCGGCTTCGGCGACACGGTCGGCGAGGTCTGGCAGTACCGCGAGCTGCTCGGCAACCTGATCCGCAAGGAACTCAAGGTCAAGTACAAGGACTCCGCGCTCGGCTTCGTCTGGAGCCTGCTGCTGCCGCTGGTGCAGTTGGGGGTCTACTGGCTGGTGATCGGCAAGTTCCTGGGCGCCGGCGCCATTCCCACCTACGGCGTCTACATCTTCTGCGGGCTGGCCGTCTGGACGCTGTTCTCCGAGATCCTGAGTACCGCGACCACCTCGATCGTCTTCAATGCCGGTCTGGTGAAGAAGGTCTACTTCCCGCGCGAGCTGTTCCCGCTGGCCGCGGTCGGTGCGGCGGTGGTGAACTTCATCTTCCAGCTGGTGATCCTGCTGGTCGCTGACGTGATCGCCGGGCTGTCCTCGCACCAGTGGCCCAACCTGTCCCGGCTGCCGATGCCGATCCTGGGCCTGGTGGTGCTGGTGGTGTTCGCCACCGCGCTCGGCCTGCTGCTGGCGGCCGCGAACGTGTACCTGCGCGACGTGCAGCACCTGATCACTGTGGTGCTGATGCTGTGGTTCTGGGTCACGCCGATCATCTACAACGTCCGGCGGGTCAGCGGCACGCTGCCCTCGGCGCTGTACTCGCTGTACCTGATGAACCCGATGGCGCCGGTGGTGTTCAGCTTCCAGAAGTTCTTCTGGCCGCAGGGCGAAGGCACCGAGTACGAGTTCGCAGGCAACATCTACGGCCGGCTGGGCGTCATGCTGGTCGTGGGTTTGGCCTTTCTGTGGCTGGCTCAACGGATCTTCGCGAAGGCCCAGGGCAACTTCGCGCAGGAGCTCTGAGCCGCCCAGTGACTGGCACACCCGTCATCCGGATCAGCGACGTCTCGAAGAAGTTCGTGATCCGCAAGGACAAATCGCTCAAGGAGCGGCTGGTCAACGCCCGCCGGTCCCGAGCGAACGTCGAGGAGTTCTGGGCGCTGCGCCACGTCGACCTCGAGGTCGACGCCGGCCACACGCTCGGCCTGATCGGTGGCAACGGATCGGGCAAGAGCACCCTGCTCAAGATCATCGGCGGCATCCTGACACCCTCGGACGGCTACGTCGAACGGCGCGGCCGGCTGGCGGCGCTGCTCGAGCTCGGGGCCGGTTTCCACGGTGACCTGACCGGCCGCGAGAACGTCTACCTCAATGCCTCGATCCTGGGCCTGAGCCGGGCGCAGACCGACCAGTATTTCGGCTCGATCGTCGACTTCTCCGGCATCGAGCCGTTCATCGACACCCAGGTGAAGTTCTACTCCTCCGGCATGTACGTCCGACTGGCCTTCGCGGTCGCGATCCACGTCGACCCCGAGATCCTGCTGGTCGACGAGGTGCTGGCGGTCGGTGATGAGCCGTTCCAGCGCAAATGCCTGGACCGCATCAAGCAGTTCCAGCAGGACGGCCGCACCATCATCCTGGTGACCCACAGCCTGGAACAGGTCCGGCAGATGTGCGACCGGGTGGTGCTGCTGGAGTCCGGCTCGGTGGTGGTCGACGGCTCACCGGCTGAGGCGGTCCGGCACTTCCGCGAGGTCAACTCCGAGCAGGACCACGTCGAGCAGGACGCCCGGCGGCACCTGCTGACGATCTCGAACCCGCGCACCGTCGACGCGGCCGGCAACCGCCTGACGGCCTACCCGGTGGGGGCCAGCGTTGGGGTGGAGTTCGACGTCAACGCGGAGTCGCCGGTGACCGACTGGGCCGCCGGGGTGGCGCTGACCGATGCCTCCGGGCTGCTCATCTACGGCACCAACACGGTGCTGCAGAACATCGCGGTGGCCCCGATCAGCGGCGCCCGCACCGTCCGGTTCCGCTTCGACCAGCTGCCGGTCGCCGAGGGCCAGTACTTCGTGACGCTGGCGGTGCATCCCAAGACCGGGCCGGACTACCACCGCATCGACCGGGCGATGTCGTTCCAGGTGGAAAACAGCGCCAACGACCCGGGCGTGCTCGCCCTGAGCCCGAAGATCGAGATCGAATGACCGCCGAGAGAAGGAACTTCCAGCGATGAGCCTGTTCCAAGCGCGCACTCCGGCCGAGGCGGCAAGCCTGCTTCCCGTCAACGGCCAGCCGGTGGTGATCGTGCCGGTCTTCAACTCCTACGACGACGTGGTGCGCTGCTACGAGGCCTTCTTCCGCAACACCCCGGCCGACGTGCCGTTGCTGGTAGTGGACGACCGCGGCTGGGACCGGCGCCCGTTCCAGGTGCTGAAGGAGGTTTTCGACGCCGCCGCCCCGGCGCACGACGTGGTGGTGCTGGAACAGATCTCGAACAAGGGCTTTCTGCTCACCATGAATGACGCCTTCGTCGCGGCCGGCCGCAGCGACATCGTCATCCTCAACAGCGACGTGATCGTCGGGCCGCAGTGGCTGGGGCGGATGCGCGAGGCCGCCTACTCCTCCTCGACGGTGGCCACCGTGACCGCGTTGACCAATCACGGCACGATCGTCTCGGTGCCCAAGCGCAACGTCGCCACC